>CAYGZN010000128.1:0-8163 GCA_964354355.1 uncultured Burkholderiaceae bacterium
CTGGCCGTGGGCGGCACGGCCATCGTCAAGGCCGTCGACAAGATCGTCGCCAAGGGCAAGAAGATCGCGGCGCACCTGCTCGAGGCCGCCGACACCGACATCGAGTTCGAGAACGGCGAGTTCCGGGTCGCCGGCACCGACCGGAAGGTCCCCTTCGGCCAGGTCGCTTTGTCGGCCTATGTGCCGCACAACTACCCGCTCGACAAGCTCGAGCCCGGCCTGAACGAGAACGCGTTCTACGACCCGACCAACTTCACGTATCCGTCCGGCAGCTACGTGTGCGAGGTCGAGGTCGACCCGGAAACGGGCAGGACCCGCGTGGATCGCTTTACGGCGGTGGACGATTTCGGCAACATCGTCAACCCGATGATCGTCGAAGGACAGGTGCACGGCGGGCTTGCCCAGGGCCTGGGACAGGCGATGCTGGAAGCGTGCGTCTACGACCCGCAGTCCGGCCAACTGCTGACCGGCTCGTACCAGGATTACACGATGCCCCGCGCCGACGATCTGCCCAGCTTCGTGGTCGACCACACGGTAACGGCGTGCACTCACAACCCGTTGGGCGTCAAGGGCTGCGGCGAGGCCGGCGCGATCGGTTCGCCGGCAGCCTTCATCAACGCACTCACCGACGCGCTCGGCGTGCGCGACATCGCGATGCCAGCGACGCCCGAGCGGGTCTGGCGCGTCGTGAACAAAGTGGCCTGAATCGAGGAGGACCCACATGTACACCTTCGAATACCAACGTCCCGTCGATCTGGCCGCCACGCTTGCCGCACTGCAGGGCGACGCGCACTACCTCGCCGGCGGCCAGAGCCTCGTGCAGGCGATGAAACTGCGCCTGTCCAACCCCGCGCGGCTGGTCGACCTGGGCGGCCTGGCCGACCTGAAGGGCATCCGGGTCGATGCCAACGGCGTCACGATCGGCGCGATGACGACGCACGCCGTCGTGGCGGCCTCGGCCGAGGTGCGCAAGGCCCTGCCGGCGCTGGCCGAGCTGGCCGCCGGCATCGGCGACCCGATGGTGCGCAACATGGGCACGATCGGCGGCTCGATTGCCAACGCGGACCCCGCCGCCTGCTATCCCGCCGGCCTGCTGGGCCTTGGGGCGACGGTTCGCACCAACCGGCGCACGATCGCCGCCGACGGGTTCTTCACGGGGTTGTTCGAAACCGCACTCGAGCCAGGCGAGCTGATCACCGCCGTGCAGTTCCCGATTCCCAAGAAGGCGGCCTACGTGAAGTTCAAGCAGCCGGCATCGCGCTTTGCACTGGTCGGGGTCTTCGTGAGCCAGGGCGCCGAAGGCGTGCGCGTGGGAGTCACCGGAGCGAAGGCCTGCGCGTTCCGCGAACCTGCCCTCGAGGCCGCACTGACCCGAAGCTTCACACCCGAGGCCGCCAGAGCGGTCAAGGTCGGCGCCAGCGGGATGAACGCCGACCTGCATGGCTCGCCGGCCTATCGGGCAGCGATGATCAGCGCCATGGCCGCACGCGCCGTGGCCGCAGCCAACGCTCGCTGACCGGTGAACACCGCCCCCCAGATCCTGCCCGACTCGGTCGATGCGCTCGTCGCATTGCTGGGGGCCGAGAACTACCTGTGCGATCGCCGGCTGGCGACCGCCCTGTTTCTGAGCCTGACGCTCAAGCGGCCTCTGTTCCTCGAAGGCGAGCCAGGTGTCGGCAAGACCGAGCTCGCCAAGTCGTTGGCCCGCGCGATGGACGCGCCGCTGCTGCGTGTGCAGTGCTACGAGGGCCTGGATGTAGCGCAGACCACCTACGAGTGGAACATCGCGCGGCAGATGATCGAGATCCGCCTTGCCGAGGCAGCGCACGACGTCGACCACGACCGCCTGGCCCGCCAGCTGTACTCGCGGGAGATGCTGATCGAGCGACCACTTCTGCAGGCGCTGACGCAGGACCGGTCTCCCGTGCTGCTGATCGACGAGCTCGACCGTGCCGACGAGCCCTTCGACGCCTACCTGCTGGAGGTGCTGGGCGAGAACCAGATCACCATTCCCGAGCTGGGCGTGATTCGCGCCGGCGCGCCGCCGATCACGCTGATCACGAGCAACCGCACGCGCGAGGTGCACGACGCTCTCAAGCGCCGTTGTCTGTACCACTGGGTCGAGTTCCCGAGCGTCGAACGCGAACTGCAGATCCTGCGGCTCAAGGCCCCTGGCGCGCCCGAGCGGCTCGCACGCCAGGTGGTCGAATTCGTCCAGCGCATGCGCACGCTGGATCTGTTCAAGGCGCCCGGTGTCGCCGAGACGATCGACTGGACCAACGCGCTGGTGGCGCTGAACGCAATCCGCCTCGACCCGGCCAGCGTCAGCGATACGCTGGGCGTGCTGCTTAAACACCAGGACGACATCGTTCGCATGAGCCACGGCGAGACCGGCAAGCTGCTCGACGAACTGCGCGCACGGGCGTTGCTGGATTGAACGGGCCCGCGCATGATCGCCGAGAACATCGTCCATTTCGCGCGCGTGCTGCGCGGCGCCGGAATGCGGGTCGGACCGGACCGGGTGCTCGCGGCGATCGCCGCCGTCGAGGCAGTCGGGCTCGATCGTCGCGAGGATGTTCGCGCCGCGCTGAGCGCGGTAATGCTGGACCGCCATGAGCAGCAGACGCTGTTCGACGCCGCGTTCGAAGCCTTCTGGCGCGACCCCAAGCTGCTCGAGCAGATGATGTACCTGCTGCTGCCCAAGGTCAGCGGGCGGGGCGACCTGCAGCCCCCGCCCCGGGCGAGCCGGCTTGCGCAGGCGCTGGCAGCGCCCCGCGCGGCCGAGCCGCCGACTTCGGGAGAACGCGCGAAGCAGGACGAGATCCGGTTCGACATCGAGTTCAGTTTCTCGGAGCGGGAACGGCTGCAGCGTGCCGATTTCGAGACGATGACGGCGGAGGAGTTCGCCCTCGCCCAGTCACTGGCCGAACACGTGCCACTGCCCATAGAGCCGGTGCTGCGGCGCCGCCACGAAGCTGCCGGTCGCGGCAATCCCGACCTGCGGGCGACGCTGCAGCGAATGATCCGCCAGCCTCAGATGTTGACGATTCAGTTCAGTCGCGCCCGCCGCGAACTGCCGCCGCTGGTCGTGCTGCTCGACATATCCGGCTCCATGGACCGCTATGCGCGACTGTTCCTGCACTACGTGCACGGCCTGACGCGCCGCCACTTGCGGGTTCAAACCTTCACCTTCGGCACCCGGCTGACGAACATCACGCGCCTGCTCAGGGACCGCGACCCCGACGTGGCACTGCAGCGCGCCGGCGCCCAGGTGCAGGACTGGAAGGGCGGCACCCGCATTGCCAGCTGTCTGGACGAGTTCAATCGCCGCTGGGCGCGGCGCGTGCTCACCGGCAACGCCGCCGTGCTGCTGGTCACCGACGGGCTCGACCGCGACGACCGCGGTGCGCTGGCCGACGCGGCGGCGCGGCTGCATCGTCTGGCCCACGAGGTGGTCTGGCTCAACCCGCTGCTCAGGTTCGACGGCTTCGAGCCCAAGGCCGCCGGCGTGCGCGCGCTGCTGCCGCACGTCGACCGCTTTCTGCCGATGCACAACCTCGAGAGCTTGATCGACCTCGGGCGGGCCCTGCGTCAACCGACGCGGTCCCCGATGTCCTGGCTCCACTGAATCGACATGGAACTCAAAGGCGAACGACTGATTCCTGCCCCGGTCGAGCGGACCTGGGCCGCGCTGAATGATCCCGAAGTGCTCAAGGCCTGCATTGCCGGCTGCGAATCGCTGGAACGCACCGCAGACGACGCCTTTCAGGCGCTGGTGGCCGTCAGGGTCGGCCCGGTGAGCTCGCGGTTCAAGGGGAACATACGCTTGACCGACGTCGCGCCGCCCAGCCGTTACACCATCCACTTCGACGGTCAGGGCGGCGTGGCGGGTTTCGGCAAAGGGTCGGCCGACGTGTCGCTCGAGCCGGCCGGCACGGGCACCCGACTGGCGTACGCGGCGCGCGCCCAAGTCGGTGGCAAGATGGCGCAGGTGGGGTCCCGCCTGATCGACGCGGCCGCGGGCAAGATCACCGAGGACTTCTTCAGCGCCTTCGAGGCCAGGCTGAAGGCGGAGACCGCCGGCGCGCCAGTGCCCGCGCCGGTGGCGCCGCCGTCCGGCAGGGCGTGGATCTGGTGGGCCGTCGGGGCTGCGCTCGCGCTGGCCGCGATCTATTTCCTTACACGATGAGGTGTTGACGATGGACAGTCTGGACCTTCAGGTGCTGAGTCAGGCGCGCGACTGGCGCGCTCAGGGGCATTCCGTGTGGCTGGTGACCGTGCTCGAGACCTGGGGTTCGGCGCCGCGCCCGCCGGGCGCGCTGCTGGCGATGCGTGGTGACGGCCTCGTCGTCGGCTCGGTCTCGGGCGGCTGCGTCGAGGACGACCTGATCGACCGCGTGCGCCACGGCGAGCGGGTCGCGAAGCCGTCGCTGATCACCTACGGCGTCAGCAAGGAAGAAGCCGCGCGGTTCGGCCTGCCGTGCGGCGGCACGCTGCGCCTGGTGCAGGAACCGCTGGTCGACGCGGCGTGGATCGACGAGGTGCTCGCGCGCACGACGCGCCACGAGCTGGTCGCGCGCCGGCTCGAATTGCACACAGGCAGGGTCACGGTGGAGCCGGCGTCGCGCGGCGAGGCCTTCCAGTTCGACGGCCAGACGATGCGCACGCTGTTCGGTCCGCGCTGGCGCATGCTGATCATCGGGGCCGGCCAGCTGTCGCGCGCGCTCGCGCAGATGGCGCTTGCGCTGGACTTCGAGGTGATCTGCTGCGACCCGCGCGAGGAGTACCACCTGACCTGGGACATTCCGGGCACCACCTTCAGCAAGTCGATGCCCGACGATCTGGTGCAACAGCTGCATCTCGATCCACACAGCGCGGTCGTGGCCGTGACGCACGACCCCAAGCTCGACGACCTCGCGCTGCTGGAGGCGCTGAAGTCGCCGGCCTTCTACGTCGGTGCCCTAGGCTCGCGCGGCAACACCACCAAACGCAAGGAGCGCCTGGCCCTGTTCGACCTGTCGGCCGAAGAGATCGGGCGGCTGCACGGCCCGGTCGGGCTCGACATCGGCGCGCGCACGCCGGCCGAGATCGCGGTGTCGGTCCTGGCCGAGGTCATTGCCGTGCGCAGCGGCGTAGCGCTGCGCCAGAAGAAGGCGGGGTCGTCGCTGCCAGAGCGTGCAGCGACAGTTCCCACCTGATTCCGCCTCGGGTGACGCGGGCGGGCGAATCGCGAGACGGCCGAGAGGTTGGCGCAGTGCGCTGAGGGTCAGTTCGACCAATCTGCGAACGCGTAGAATGTCCGTAGGTGCACACGTCAAGGACTAATCATGAGAATCAGCGCCCGCAACAGCTTCCCTGGCAAAGTGACCCACATCAAGCTCGGTCCGGTCAGTGCCGAAGTGACGATCAACGTCGCGCCGGGAATCGACATCGTGTCGGTGATCAGCACGGCCTCGGTGGAAGAACTCAAGCTGCGTGTCGGCGCACCGGCATACGCGGTGATCAAGGCGAGCAGCGTGATGGTGGGGGTCGAACACGGGTAGTCCCGCGCTGCGAACTGGATTTCGAGGTGTTTCGAGGTGATCTGCTGCGACCCGCGCAAGGAGCACCACTTGACCTCGGACATCGCGAACACGACGTTCAGCAGCTCGATGCCCGACAACTTGGTGCGGCAGCTGTATCTCGATCCACACAGCGCGGTCGAATCTCGAGAGTCGTCGATGCCCGCACTATGGGTCCGGTTGACTCAATCAATTGGACCCGTGCACGTCGAGCCCGCTAGACTGAACCATTCCTTCGGTCTGGTCAGGAGCCATCGATGTCAAACGAAGCCAAGTGCCCATTCGCAGCGATGCACGGCGCCCGAACAACGGCTGGTGCCCAGTCGAATCGAGACTGGTGGCCCAATCAGCTCAACCTCAGGATCCTGCACCAGCACACTGCGAAGTCCAACCCCATGGGCGAGCAGTTCGACTATGCACAGGAATTCAGGAAGCTCGACCTTGCCGCGCTGAAGAACGACCTGTTCGCGCTGATGACGGATTCACAGGACTGGTGGCCCGCCGACTGGGGTCATTACGGGCCGCTGTTCATCCGCATGGCCTGGCACAGCGCGGGCACTTACCGGATTGCCGACGGACGCGGCGGCGCTGGCACCGGCAATCAGCGTTTCGCGCCGATCAACAGCTGGCCCGACAATGCCAACCTCGACAAGGCGCGTCGGCTGCTCTGGCCGATCAAGAAGAAGTACGGCCGCAGGATCTCCTGGGCCGATCTGATGATCCTCGCCGGAAACTGCGCGCTCGAGTCCATGGGCTTCAAGACCTTCGGCTTCGGCGGCGGACGCAAGGACATCTGGGAACCGGAAGAAGACATCTACTGGGGCGCCGAGGCAGAGTGGCTGGGCGACAAACGCTACAGCGGGGAGCGCAAACTCGACAACCCCCTGGCCGCGGTGCAGATGGGCCTGATCTATGTGAACCCGGAAGGCCCGAACGGCAATCCGGACCCCGTCGCCTCGGGCCGGGACGTTCGCGAAACCTTCGCCCGCATGGCGATGAACGACGAAGAGACCGTGGCGCTGGTGGCCGGCGGTCACACGTTCGGCAAGTGCCACGGCGCAGGCGATGCGGCGCGCGTCGGCCCGGCGCCGGAAGGCGCCCCCCTCGAAGAGATGGGCCTCGGCTGGAAGAACGCCTTCGGTACCGGCAAGGGGGTGCACACCACGACGAGTGGCATCGAGGGGGCGTGGAAACCCAACCCGACCCGATGGGACACGGGCTATTTCGACATGCTGTTCGGCTATGAGTGGGAACTGGTCAAGAGCCCCGCCGGTGCCTGGCAGTGGCTGGCCAAGGACGTCGCCGAGAAGGACATGATCCCGGATGCCCACGACCCGTCGAAGAAGCACCGCCCGATCATGACGACGGCGGACCTGTCACTGCGCTTCGACCCGATCTACGAGCCGATCTCTCGCCGCTTCCACCGCAATCCCCAGGCATTCGCCGACGCCTTCGCCCGCGCGTGGTTCAAGCTCACCCACCGCGACATGGGCCCGCGCGCGCGGTACCTCGGGCCGGAAGTGCCGGCACAAGAGTTGAACTGGCAGGACCCGATTCCGGCACTGGACCACGAACTGATTGGCGCGCAGGACATCGCGGCGCTGAGCGCCCGGATTCTCTCCTCGGGCTTGGGCATCCCCCAATTGGTGTCGACGGCCTGGGCGTCGGCGGCGACGTTTCGTGGCTCCGACATGCGCGGAGGCGCGAACGGCGCCCGCCTTCGACTTGCACCACAGCGAGACTGGGACGTGAACCAACCGGCCGAACTCGCCGGGGTCTTGCAGAAGCTCGATGCCATCCGAAAGGCATTCAACGACGCACAGCCGGGCAGCAAGAAGGTGTCGCTCGCTGACCTGATCGTATTGGCCGGCAACGCCGCGATCGAAGCTGCCGCCAAGAAGGCTGGCCACGACATCAAGGTCCCGTTCTCGCCGGGCCGCACGGACGCCTCGCAGGAGCAGACCGATGTGGAATCGTTCGCCGTTCTGGAGCCGTTGGCAGACGGCTTCCGGAACTACCTGCGCGCAGGCGTGGAAACGCCGGCGGAGGAACTCCTGCTGGATCGGGCCCAGTTGATGACGCTGACGGCGCCCGAAATGACGGTGTTGATCGGCGGGTTGCGTGCCTTGAACGCCAATTTCGGTCGATCCACGCACGGGGTCTTCACCGGTGCGCCCGGAACACTGACGAACGATTTCTTCGTCAATCTGCTGGACATGGCTACGCAGTGGCAGCCGTCGTCGACCAGCGGCTTGTTCGAAGGCCAGGATCGCTCGTCCGGGCAAGTCCGATGGACTGGCACGCGGGTCGACCTGGTGTTCGGCTCGAACTCCGAACTTCGAGCGATTGCCGAGGTCTTTGCCTGCGACGATGCCCGGGAGAAGTTCGTCCAGGATTTCGTTGCGGCCTGGAACAAGGTGATGAACCTCGATCGCTTCGACCTTGGCTGAGGCGGGCCGAGGCCGGCTTTGCGTCGCCAAGTTGGCCTTCGGCCTGAGGCGGGACCCGAAGGGGATTCGAATGCGAGCCCGCAGGCATTGAAGCAGGTGGCGGAGACGATGGGATTCGAACCCATGATGCGCTTTTGGCACATACTCCCTTA
>CAYGZN010000129.1:0-8151 GCA_964354355.1 uncultured Burkholderiaceae bacterium
GTCTCAGAGCCCGCCGTCCCCACCGTCCCCGCCGACCCCGCCGACCCCGCCGACGCCGTCGACGCCGTCGATGACGATGCCGCCGCCCGTGCGGCTCGCACCGCCCGCGCCGGCCGCTGCGCGCCCGGTGGCGATGCCGGCCGCGCCGGCCGAACCGGGTGTGCGCAAGCTGTTCGTCGTCGACACCAACGTGCTGATGCACGACCCGAGCAGCCTGTTCCGCTTCGACGAGCACGACGTCTTCCTGCCGATCATGACGCTCGAGGAGCTCGACGACCACAAGAAGGGCGTGTCGGAGGTCGCGCGCAACGCCCGGCAGGTGAGCCGCTCGCTCGATGCGCTGATCGGCGACATCGACCACGGCATCGAGGACGGCATCGCGCTGTCGCGACTCGGCAACCGGGATGCACGCGGGCGCCTGTTCCTGCAGACACAGGCGCTGGACGCTTCGCTGCCGCCGACGCTGGCCGCCGGCAAGGCCGACAACCAGATCCTGGGCGTGGTGCGTGCGCTGCACGAGCGTTATCCGCAGCGCCAGGTCGTGCTGGTGTCCAAGGACATCAACATGCGGATCAAGGCCCGCTCGCTCGGCCTGCCCGCGGAGGACTACTACAACGACCAGGTCATCGACGACCTGGACATGCTCTACGCCGGCACGCTGGCCCTGCCCGCCAACTTCTGGGACAAGCACAGCAAGGGCATGGAGTCGTGGCAGCAGGGCGGCTACAACTTCTACCGGATCACCGGGCCGGCGGTCGCGGGCTTCACGCTGAACCAGTTCGTCTACCTGGACGGCGACCTGCCTCTGGCCGCGCAGGTCAAGGAGCTGAACGGCCGCACCGCGGTGCTGCAGACGCTGCGTGACTATGCGCACCTGAAGAACGCCGTCTGGGGGATCACCGCGCGCAACCGCGAGCAGAACTTCGCGCTGAACCTGCTGATGAACCCCGAAGTCGACTTCGTCACGCTGCTGGGTCAAGCCGGCACCGGCAAGACGCTGCTTGCGCTGGCCGCGGGACTGGCACAGACGCTCGAGCAGAAGCGCTTCACCGAGATCATCGTCACGCGCGCCACCGTGCCGGTGGGCGAGGACATCGGTTACCTGCCCGGCACCGAGGAAGAAAAGATGCAGCCCTGGATGGGGGCGCTCGAGGACAACCTGGAGGTCCTCAACCGCGGCGACGCGGCCGGCGGCGAATGGGGCCGCGCGGCCGCGACCGACCTGATCCGTTCGCGGATCCGCGTCAAGGCGCTGTCGTTCATGCGCGGGCGCACGTTCATCAGCAAGTACCTGATCATCGACGAGGCGCAGAACCTGACCCCCAAGCAGATGAAGACGCTGGTCACCCGGGCGGGGCCTGGCACGAAGGTCGTGTGCCTGGGCAACATCGCGCAGATCGACACGCCCTACCTCAGCGAGGCGTCGTCCGGACTGACCTACGTGGTCGATCGCTTCAAGGGCTGGGCGCACGCCGGGCACGTCACGCTGCAGCGCGGCGAGCGTTCGCGGCTCGCGGACTTCGCGGCCGAGGCGCTGTAAGGGGCCGGCTGCTGCGCAGCCTTGACTTGCCTGCGGCAAGTCAGCCTGCTGGCTACGTGTGGAATTTTGGCTTCGGCCGGCTGCTGCGCAGCCTTGACTTGCCTGCGGCAAGTCAGCCTTCGCCGAAATTTCGCGCCAGCCAGTCAGTATTGACTGGCTGGCGCGAAATTTTCGAACTTGGTGAAGGGGCCGAGGAAGGTGAGCGTGACCGAGCCGATCGGGCCGTTACGCTGCTTGCCGATGATGATCTCGGCCATGCCCTTGTTGGGCGAGTCGGGATCGTAGCGATCTTCGCGGTGGATGAACAGGATCACGTCTGCGTCCTGCTCAATGGCGCCACTTTCACGAAGATCGCTCATGACCGGCCGCTTGTCGTTGCGCTTCTCGACCTCGCGCGACAGCTGCGACAGCGCAATGACCGGTACGTTGAGCTCCTTGGCCAGCGCCTTCAAGGAGCGCGAGATCTCCGCGACCTCGGTGGCGCGGTTTTCGTTCGAAGAGCCGGTGCCCGACATCAGCTGCAGGTAGTCGACGATCACCAGCCCGAGCTTTCCGAACTGGCGCGCGAGGCGGCGTGCGCGCGCGCGCAACTCCAGCGGATTCAGCGCGGGCGTCTCGTCGATGAAGAGCTGCGCGTCCTGCATCTTCTGGATCGCCCCGGTCAGTCGGGGCCAGTCGTCCTCGGTGAGCCGCCCGGTGCGCAGCCGCTGCTGGTCGATGCGCCCGACCGAGCACACCAGGCGCATCGCCAGCTGCGTGGCGCCCATCTCCATGGAGAAGATCGCAACCGGCAACCCCTGGTCGATCGCGACGTGCTCGCCCATGTTCAGCGCGAACGCGGTCTTGCCGACCGACGGACGCGCCGCGATGATGATCAGGTCGCCCGGCTGAAGGCCGGACGTCATGCGGTCGAGGTCGGCGAACCCGGTGGGCACGCCGGTGATGTCGTTGGGGTTCTCGCGGTTGTACAGGTCGTCGACGCGCTCGACCACCTGCGTCAGCACCGACTGCAGGTCCTGGAAGCCTGCCCGGCCGCGCGCACCGTCCTCGGAGATCTGGAAGACCTTGGACTCGGCCTCGTCCAGGATCTGGCGGGTGTCGCGGCCCTGCGGATTCAGTGCCGTGGTCGCGATGTCGTCGGACACCGTGATCAGCCGGCGCAGGATCGCGCGGTCGCGCACGATCTCGGCGTATCGGCGCACGTTGGCCGCCGACGGCGTGTCGGTGGCCAGCGCATTGATGTAGGACAGCCCGCCGGCGTCCTCGAGCTTGCCCGTGGACTTCAGCGCGTCCTGCAGCGTCAGCACGTCGGCCGGCTGGTTGCGCTCGAGCAGGCGCGCGAGGTGCTGCCAGATCAGCCGGTGATCGTGCCGATAGAAGTCGTCCTCGCGCAGGACGTCGCCGATCTTCTCCCACGCGTTGTTGTCGAGCAGCACCGCACCGAGCACGGACTGCTCCGCCTCGACCGAGTGCGGCGGCACGCGCAGCGCGGCAACCTCGCGGTCGGCGGCGGCAACGGTGCTCAACTGGGCAGACATGAACGGATGTTAACCCCGGGGCAGGCTGCCCGAAAGGAAACGACGCGGGGGCCCCCGGCCCCCGTGATCGATCGGGTCGCGAATGGCGGCCCGTGGACGCACGCCGGCGCCGCTGCAGCGCAGCGCCGCCGGCCGGACGTCAGGACTCCGCCACCACCGTCACGTTGACCTCGGCGACGACGTCCGAGTGCAGGGCCACGTTGACCTTGTGCTCGCCGATCGCCTTGATCGGCCCCGTCGGCATGCGCACCATCGCCTTCTCGACCTGCGGAAACCCCTGCTTGACGAGCGCCTGAGCGATGTCGAAGTTGGTGACCGACCCGAACAGCCGGCCATCGACGCCGGACTTCTGGGCGATCCGAACCGACAGTCCTTCGAGCTTGGCCCCGGCGGCCTGTGCCGCGGCCAGCTTGTCCGACTGGATCTTCTCGAGGTCGGCTCGCCGGGTCTCGAACTCGCTGATCGCCGCCTGCGTGGCACGGCGGGCGCGGCCCTGCGGGATCAGGAAGTTGCGGGCGTAGCCGTCCTTGACCTTGACGACCTCGCCGAGCTGGCCGAGGTTGACGACTTTCTCGAGCAGGATGATCTGCATCTTGGCTCCCCGGATCAGTGGTTGTCGGTGTACGGCAGCAGCGCCAGGAAGCGCGCCCGATTGATCGCGTCCGACAGCTGGCGCTGGTAACGCGCCTTGGTGCCGGTCAGTCGCGCCGGCATGATCTTGCCGTTCTCGCTGATGAAGTCCTTGAGGACGTCGACGTCCTTGTAGTCGATCCACTCGACCTTCTCGGCGGTGAACCGGCAAAAGCGCTTGCGCTTGAACAGCGCGCTCTGGGCGGGACGCTTGAGCTTCTTGTCCTTGGTGTTGCGGCGGAAGAATGCCATCTGGAATACCTCTTTCGGATTTCGTTCAGCGTTCGTTCAATTCGAAACCGGTCACGTGCAGCACCAGGCTGCGCGCGCTGCGCCGCCGGGGCGCCAGGAAGCCGGTCAGGTTCAGGCCCGTGCCCAGCGCGACGCGACTGATGCGCAGTGCCACGTCGTCGGCGGCCAGCGCGTCGATCTCCATCTGGACGTTGCGCTCGGCCCCGGCTTCGAGCTGGATCGACTCGTGAGACAGTTTCATCGCGACCATCGGCACGCCCGCCGGGGTGTAACGAAGCGCCTCGCGCTCGCGCAACACGGCATTCAGGCCGACACGGTTCAACGCGGCGTGCAGCGCCGACTCAGGCCTGCGCCGGTGCCGGTGCGGGTGCCTCGGAGCTCGCCACCGACTTGCGCGCCTCGTCCTTCTGGATGCGGCGCATCATGGGCGACGGACCCGTCTCGGCCTTGGGCATGCCCACGACCAGGTGCCGCAGCACGGCGTCGTTGAAGCGGAAGGCGTGCTCGAGTTCCTCGAGCGACTTCTGCCCGCACTCGATGTTCATCAGCGCGTAGTGGGCCTTGGCGACCTTCTGGATCGGGTAGGCCAGCTGCAGCCGCCCCCAGTCTTCGACCCGGTGCATCTTGCCCTGCTGGCTCTCGACCAGCGTCTTGTACCGCTCGATCATCGCGGGCACCTGCTCGCTCTGGTCGGGGTGAACGATGAATACGATCTCGTAGTGGCGCATCCGATCCCCTGTTCGTGCAATCCGCACGCTTGTTGGCCCCTCGTGGTCCTCGGCTCGCGCCGGGCAATGCCCGGGTTCGCCTGCGGCCGCCGGCTCGTGTCGGGGCAAGAGCTGCCAAGGCAGCCCGGTCCGTGCGGCGAGGAACCCGCGATTCTATTTGATCGGCGCGGCGCTGTCCAGCGCGGCGCCGGGGGTGGGTGCCCGGGATGGACCCACGCGCCGGGCGCGGCCGCCTGCGGCGCCCGTCACGGCAGGACGGAGTCGTCCCCGGCGTACAGGCGCTGCATCAGGTCCGTCTCGCGCTCGCGCACGCGGCGCAGGAAGTCGCCTGCACCGCGCATCGCCCGAAATGCCTTGAAGCCGCCGTCCAGGAACTCGTGCATGGCCGACATTCCGACCATCCGCGCCGGGCCCTCCATCGCCGACAGCAGGCGGCCCAGCATCGGGTGGCGCACCAGCCGGTCGAGCGCAGCGCCGATATGGTCGACCAGCTCGATCTGCCGCTCGCGGTCCGAGCGCGAACCGGCCTGGCGGTACGCCGCACCGTACAGAGCAGCATCCAGCGGGCGCCCGCGCGCCTCCGGATCGGCCGCGACGGCGGTCGCCACGGCCAGATCCAGCCGTTCGGACAGCGCGTCCAGCTCGACCGCATCGGCAATCGTCTCCAGCGCCGACTGGGGCAGGAACCGCGTGAGCGTCGGAATGGCCCGCGCCAGTTCGGCATCGCGCTGCGA
Organism: uncultured Burkholderiaceae bacterium; assembly: GCA_964354355.1. Classification (GTDB taxonomy): domain Bacteria; phylum Pseudomonadota; class Gammaproteobacteria; order Burkholderiales; family Burkholderiaceae_E; genus CAYGZN01. The sequence continues at coordinate 5,423 of CAYGZN010000129.1, forward strand.
GAAGTCTTTGGCGCCGTAGATCTGGTCCAGGAAGAACCGCGCCGCGCTGTCGTAGCGCGGCTCGCCCAGCAGGTCGGCGTGGGTCGCGGCCAGGCGCCTCGCCTGCCAGTCCTTGACCTCGACGTAGCGGGACCGGACGGGCTCGCGCGCATCGCGCAGCGCCCGCAACCCTGCCACCTCCGATGCGGCGGCCCGAAGTCGTTGTGCGGTGTCCACGCGCAAAGTATGCCGCAGGCGTTTAGAAATGCCTCTCTAGAAGCGGCGCCTACAATCCGCCGTGTGGAAACTGCCGAATGACGACCGATTCGGTGCCGGGGTGCCCGGCGGGCCCGCCCGCCCTGCGAGGCGGGCGAGGCTTTGGCGCTGCAAGCGTCTGAGCCGGGCGACGCCGGTGCCTATTGCACGCATCCAGCGCAACATCCTGCTCGGCCAGTTCGTGCTGGCCGTGTGCGTCGGCTTCTGGCTGGCATGGGGGCGCGACTGGCCCGTTCCAGCCGCGATCGCCGCCGGTGTGCTCGCGCCGGTCGGGCTGCACGCCGCGATCCTGGCGGTCGACTTCGCGATGGCGATCGCCGCCCGCGGCGATCGCCCGCCCGAGGCGCGCCGCGGGCCCCTGCCCTGGCTGCGGGCGTGGGTGGTCGAGGTGTTCGATTCGGTGCGAACGTTCAGCATCGCGCAGCCGCTGATGGCGTGGCGCAGCTACCCGCAACCGGCCGTGCCCAGCGCCATTCCGGTGCTGACCATCCACGGCTACTTCTGCAATCGCGCGCTGTGGCTGCCGATGGCTGCCGCGCTGGCGCGCCACGGCCACCCGGTCGACGGGCTGGACCTGGAACCTCCGTTTGCATCGATCGACGAACATGCGTCGACGATCGCCGCGGCGATCGATCGCCTGCGCGAGCGGACCGGCGAGCGCCAGGTCGCGCTGCTGTGCCACAGCATGGGCGGACTGGCCGCGCGCGCCTACCTGCGCCGCTATGCGGACGACGATGCGGTGGCGCGTGTGATCACGCTGGGTACGCCGCACCTGGGCACGGTGCACGCATCGCTGGGAATCGGGCACAGCGCGCGGCAGATGCGACTGCGCAGCGACTGGCTGAAGGAACTCGCCCGCGACGAGACCGCCGAGCGGCGGCGGCGATTCTTCGTGATCCTGTCCTGGCACGACAACATCGTCGCCCCCCAGGCCATCCAGACGCTCGTCGACGCCCCGACGCGGGCGTTCAGCGGCGTCGGCCACATGTCGCTGGCCTACGACCGGTGGGTGCGGGTCGCCGTGCTGGACGCGTTGGCCGCCACGCCCCGTCAGGGCGGCGAGTCCGCAGCGCCGCACGGCTGCCCGTCGAACCCCGCCGGCTGAGCGACGCGCGGCGCGCCGGGCGGAATGCCCGCTGCGGCGTCAGAAGTGCACGCCGCGCATCAGCTGCTGGAATGCGATCTGGTCGGCCGACAACGGCGCGGGCTTGCCCTCCTGCTGCCCCTTGGCCGCATCGGATTCGGGGAACATGCGAAACGAGGTGTTCATCACGATCTGGGCCAGGCGCGGCACGGTCGCGTGCAGCATCGCTCCGAAGATCCCCAGCCGGGTCGCGATGCGCACGGGCTTGTAGACGATCGCGTGCACGACCATGTCCGCCGCCTCGTCCGGCGTCAGCGCGGGGACGTTGTTGTACAGCTGGGTCGGCGCAATCATCGGCGTGCGCACCAGCGGCATGTTGATCGTCGTGAAACGCACGCCCAGGTCGCTGTACTCCGATGACGCGCACATCGTCCAGGCGTCGAGGGCCGACTTCGAAGCCACATAGGCCGAGAACCGGGGCGCGTTGGTCAGCACGCCGATCGAGGAGATGTTGATCACGTGGCCCCGGCGCTTCTCGACCATCTTCGGCAGCAGGCCCATCGTGACCCGGATCGCGCCGAAGTAGTTCAGCTGCATGCAACGCTCGAAGTCGTGGAACCGCTCCTGGCTCGCCTCGATCGCCCGCCGGATCGAGCGGCCGGCGTTGTTGACCAGGATGTCGACGCCGCCATGAGTCTGGTCGAGCCACCTGACCATCCGGTCGACGTCCTCCAGGTTGGCCAGGTCGACCGGGAAGGTCACGAGGTCGTGTCCGTCCCGCCGCACGAGCGCGCGGGCCTCGTCCAGCTTGTGCGGGTCGCGACCGCAGATGATCGTCGTGGCACCGGCCTCGGCCAGCTTGCGGGCGGCGGCGAGCCCGATGCCGGACGACCCGCCGGTGACCAGCACGGTCTTGCCCGCGACCTGGCCGCGCAGAGTCCGGTCGATCTGCAGGTCGGGATCCAGGTGGCGCTCCCAGTAGTCCCACAGACGCCATGCGTAGTCGGGCAGGCGCGGGCACGCGATGCCCGTGCCTTCGAGCGCGGCCGTCGTGAAGCGGCAGTCGAAGCGCGTCGGGTAGTTGACGAAGTCCAGGATGTCGTCGGGCAGCCCGAGGTCCTTCATCACGGCATTGCGGATCCGGCGCACCGGCGTCAGCGCCATCAGACTCTTCTTGACGCCGTGCGGGATGAACCCCAGCAGCGCGGCATTGACCCGCAGCGTCATCTTCGGCGCGTGCGCCGCATGGGCAAATTCATTGAGCACGTCGCCCACGCGCATCGGCTCCGGATCGACGAGGTGGTAGCAGTCCGAGCCGTGGTGTCGCGCATGGGCGATGTGATCCATCGCGTCGACGACGAAGTCGACCGGGACGATGTTGATGCGACCG
>CAYGZN010000130.1:0-8151 GCA_964354355.1 uncultured Burkholderiaceae bacterium
AGCTCGCGCGTCGTGGGCCTGTCCGATGTCCGCGCCATTGCGGAGCGCCTCGAGCGGCTGATGCAGGCGCACGCGCTGGCACGACGCGCGATCGGCACGGACGACGTCGCCGCGGTCGAGCACGCGCTCGAGCGCGTGCAGGCGATGCTGCACCAATTCGCCGCCGGGCACGAACCCGCGCCCGAGCCGCAGGCGATCGCCCGGATCGACGAGCTGGCCCGGCGCTGGGCGCAGCTTGCGACGCAGGCCGCGGACGCCGCCCGCCGCGCGCCCGCCGGCGAGCCTGCCGTGGCGCCGGTCGACGAGATCGACGCCGAGCTGGCTTCGGTCTTCATCGAGGAAGCCGACGAGCACCTGCCGCGCATCGGCGACGAGCTGCGCCAGTGGGCGAGCCGGCTGCAGGACGCGTCGCTGCCCAAGTCGCTGATGCGGCTGCTGCACACCGTCAAGGGCAGCGCGCGGATGGCCGGCGCGATGCGACTCGGTCAGATGGTCCACGAGATGGAGACCCGGATCGAAACCGCCAGCGGGTTGCCACGCGTGCCCGCCGCGCTGCTCGAGGAACTGATCGCTCAGCACGACCGGGTGCTCACGCTGTTCGAAGCCGTCAGGCACCCCGAGTCGGCGCAGGCGCGGGCCGCCGCGCAGCGGGCGTTCGACGCGGCGTCGCAGCAGCCGCCCGCGCAGGTCGACGCGGCGAACGACGCGGCCGCCGAAGAAGGGCCCGATGCCGTTGCGCTCGCTCGGGGCGAGCCGGGTGACGTCGCGGCCACGGAGCTCGGGGCCACCGCCGCGAAGGCCGGGACCGCACCGTCGCCGGCCGCCGTGCAGCCGCTGATCCGCGTGCGTGCCGACATCCTGGACAAGCTCGTCAACGAGGCAGGCGAGGTCTCGATCGCCCGCGCACGCCTCGAGAACGAGCTGGGTGGCATCCGCCAGTCGCTGGGCGAGCTCTCGGAGAACGTCGCGCGCCTGCGCTCGCAGCTGCGCGAGATCGAGATGGCCGCCGACTCGCAGATCGAGGCCCGCCACGGCCTGTCTCGCGAGGCCGAGGCGCACTTCGACCCGCTGGAATTCGACCGTTACACGCGCTTCCAGGAACTGTCGCGCATGCTCGCCGAATCGGTGAACGACGTGGCCACGGTCCAGCAGAATGCGCTGCGCAACCTCGAGGACGCCAGCCGCGACCTGTCGCGCCAGAGCAAGGTCACGCGCGACCTGCAGCAGAACCTGATGCGCATCCGGATGGTGCAGTTCGGCTCGGTTTCCGATCGCCTGTTCCGCGTCGTGCGCCAGGCGGCCAAGGAACTGGACAAGCGCGTGCACCTCGACCTCAAGGGTGCGTCGGCGGAGCTCGATCGCAGCGTGCTCGAGCGCATGGCCGGCCCGATCGAGCACCTGCTGCGCAATGCGGTCGCGCACGGCATCGAGTCGCGCGCCGACCGCCTCGCTGCCGGCAAGCCCGAGACCGGCGAGATCACGCTCGAAGTCCGCCAGGAGGGCAACGAGGTCACGCTGGCCTTCTCGGACGATGGCGCGGGGCTGAACTACGCGCGGATCCAGGCGCGCGCGCTCGAGCGCGGGCTCATCGAACCCGACGCCCGGCCGCCCGAGCGTGAGCTCGCGCAGCTGATCTTCATGCCCGGATTCAGCACCGCGCACGAGGTCACCACGCTGGCGGGCCGCGGCGTCGGCCTGGACGTCGTGCGTGCCGAGGTCGCCGCCATGGGCGGGCGCATCGACCTGGACTCGCGCCCGGGTCGCGGCACGCGGATCACCGTGCACCTGCCGGTGTCGCTGGCGGTGGCCCAGGTGGTGCTGCTGACCGTGGGCGCCGCCCGCGTGGCGGTGGCCTCGTCACTGGTCGAGCAGGTGCTGCAGCTCAAGCCCGAGGCCGTCGCCGCGGCCTACGAGCGTCACGAGATCGACTGGCACGAACAGCCGGTGCCGCTGTACTTCCTGGGCAGCCTGCTGGAGCTGGCCGGCTGCACGCCGCTCGCGCAGCGGTACTCCCCGGTGGTGATCCTGCGTTCCGGCGCGCAGCGCATCGCGCTGCACGTCGACCACGTCGAACCCAACCAGGAGGTCGTGGTCAAGCACGTGGGCCCGCAGCTGGCGCGGCTCACGGGCATGGCGGGCGCCACCGTGCTGGGCAACGGCGACGTGGTGCTGATCCTGAATCCGGTGCAGATCGCTGCGACCCGGCGCGGCCAGCAGGCGGGCGAGGGCGACACGGCGAGCTTCGCGCCGACCCGCATCGAGGTCGCGCCGACCGTGATGGTCGTGGACGACTCGGTTACGGTGCGCAAGGTCACGCAACGGCTGCTGACGCGCGAGGGCTACCAGGTGATGCTGGCGAAGGACGGCGTCGACGCGCTGCGCCAGCTGCAGGACACCGTGCCCGACGTGATGCTGGTGGACATCGAGATGCCCCGGATGGACGGCTTCGACCTGACGCGCAACCTGCGCGGCGACGAGCGGTTCCGCGGCGTGCCGATCGTGATGATCACGTCGCGCACCGCCGACAAGCACCGCAACCACGCGATGTCGCTGGGCGTCGACGTGTTCCTGGGCAAGCCCTACGACGAAGAGGAACTGCTGCGCCACGTGCGCGGGTTCGTGGCGCGGCGCACGGCGCCGATGATCTGAGCGGGGGCGGGTCGGGCGCGCCTATTCCCGCTCGCTCGGCCTCGGCTAGGGACCGCCCGCCTTCACCACCGCATACCGCTGCAGCGTTCGCGCGCGCGCGCTGGCGTGGTCGACGATCGGCGCCGGGTAGTCCCGGCCCACCACGCAGCCGTCCCGCGCCTGTTCGTCGGGTGTCATCAGCCACGGTGCGTGGACCTGCCGGTCCGACAGGCCTGCCAGCTGCGGCAGGTAGCGGCGAATGAACGCGCCCCGCGGGTCGAACCGCTGCGACTGCGTCACGGGGTTGAAGATGCGGAACCACGGCTGCGCGTCGCAGCCGCTCGAGGCGGACCACTGCCAGCCGCCGTTGTTGGCGGCCAGGTCGAAGTCGTTGAGCCGCTGCGCGAAGTAGCGCTCGCCGCGGCGCCAGTCGATGCCCAGGTCCTTGACGAGGAACGACGCAACGACCATGCGCAGCCGGTTGTGCATGTAGCCGGTCCGGTTGATCTGAAGCATCGCAGCGTCCACCAGCGGGTAGCCGGTGCGCGCCTCGCACCACGCGGCGAACAGTGCATCGGCCTGCGGGCCGGTCTCCCAGCGGATCGCGTCGTACTCGGGCCGGAACGACGCGCCGACCACGCGCGGGTGGTGGTGCAGCACCTGGACGTAGAATTCGCGCCAGACCAGCTCCGACAGCCACGTGCGCGCGCCCGCGGCGGCCTGCGGATCGGCGCGGGCGACCTGCCACGCGGCGCGCGCCAGGCGGCGAATCGAGATCGTGCCGAAGCGCAGGTGCACCGACAGGTACGACGGGCCCTTCAGCGCGGGGTAATCGCGGCTGTCCTGGTAGCGGCCGATGCGCCCGATGAACTCCTCGAACAGCACTGCCGCGCCGCGCGCGCCGGTCGGGATCTGCAGCGGTGCGAGGTTGGTGCGAACGAAGCCCAGCGACGCCAGCGTCGGCAGCTGCGCCAGCGGCGCCTTCGCAAGACGCCGTGCCAGCTCGCGCACCGGCCAGGCCGCCAGCGGGGTGCCGGGCCGGCCGTCGGCGCCGAGGGCCTCCAGCCGTCGCTGCCACGCGGTGCGGTACGGCGTGAATACCGAGAACGGCCGGCGGCTGCCGGTCAGCACCTCGTCGGTGTCGAACACGACCTGGTCCTTGAAGCGCAGCAGTCGCCGGCCCGCCTGCGCGAGCCGACGTGCGACCTCGTCGTCGCGGTCCACGGCGGCCGGCTCGTAGTCGCGCGCGACGAACACCGCCTCGGTGTCCAGCTGCGCCGCCAGCCGCGGGATCGCCTCGCGGGACCGGTCGTGCAGCACGTGCAGCCCGCCGCCCAGCGCGCGCAGTTCGGCGTCGAGTTCGGTCACGCAGGCCAGGATGAACTCGACGCGGCGATCGGCGCGCTCCTGCAGCGCGTCCAGGATTTCGCGGTCGAACACGAAGACGCAGAACACCTCGCGGCACGACGACAGCGCGTGATGCAGGGCGGCGTGGTCGTCGACCCGCAGGTCGCGCCGGAACCACACGAGCCCGCGCGCGCAGTCGAACCGTCCGGACTCGTCTGCGGCCCGCTGTGGCTCGTCTGCGGTTCGCTGTGGCTCGTCTGCGGTTCGCTCGGGCGCGACCGCGGCTGGTTCGCGCATCAGTGGGGATTGTCCGGTCATGGGGCCGCGATTGTGCCGTCTGGCGCGGACCTTTACAATCGAGCGCATGACCGACGCGCTGGCATCCAACCTGACCAACCACTTCCTGCTGGCGATGCCGAACATGGCCGACCCCAATTTCGGCGGGGCCGTGGTGTTCGTGGCCGAGCACAGCGAAAAGGGCGCGCTCGGGCTGGTCATCAACCGCCCGATGGAGCTTGACCTGAAGTCGCTGTTCGATCGGATCGACCTGAAGCTCGAGATTGCGCCCCTGGGCGACGAGCCGGTGTTCTTCGGCGGACCCGTGCAGACCGATCGCGGATTCGTGCTGCACGAGCCGCTCGGTGACTGGAACTCGACGGTCTCGGTCGGCGATTCGCTGGGCCTGACCTCGTCCAAGGACGTGCTCGAGGCGGTGGCCAACGGCGACGGCCCGTCCCGGCTGCTGGTCACGCTGGGCTACTCGGGCTGGGGGCCCGGCCAGCTCGAGGACGAGATCGCCCGCAACGCCTGGCTGACCGTCGCCGCCGACCCGGACGTCATCTTCGACACGCCGGTCACCGCGCGGCTGAACCGCGCTTTCGGGCTGCTGGGCATCGACCCCGCATTCCTGTCGGCCTCGGCCGGGCATGCCTGAGCCCGGCGCGCCGAAGCGGCCCGAGACCCTGCTCGCATTCGACTTCGGCACCCGGCGCATCGGCGTGGCGCTGGGCAACACGCTGACGGCGTCGGCGCGCGCGCTGACCGTCCTCGCCAGCACCCCGGAACCGAGGCGCTTCGCCGCGATCGAGGCGCTGGTCCGGCAGTGGCAGCCCGACCGGCTGGTGGTCGGCCGCCCGACCGACGAGGACGGCACGCCCACCGCGACGACCCGCCGCGCCGAGCGCTTCGCCAACCAGCTGCGCGGCCGCTTCGGGCTCGCGGTGGAACTGGTCGACGAGCGTTTCTCCAGTCGCGAGGCTCAGGCTATCATCGCGTCCGCGGACGGCACGCGCGACGACGAGGACGGCGTGGCGGCCGCGGTGATCCTCGAACAGTACCTGGGCGAATCCGGCGGGAGCGGCGCGACGATGCAGCGTGGGGGCAGGGGCAGATGAGCGAACGGCCGCGCGAGCACGCTGCGCCAGGCGCCACGGGCGGCCTGGACGTCGAGTCGATCTACCAGACGCTGCGCGCCAGCGTCGCGCAGCGTCTGTCGGCACGCGAGCGTCAGCCCGCCTTCGTGGGCATCCACAGCGGCGGCGCCTGGGTCGCCGAGCGCCTGCATCGCGACCTGGGCGCGCGGGGCCCGCTGGGCTTCCTGACCAGCGCGTTCCATCGCGACGACTTCGCCGCGCGCGGGCTGCGCACCGGCGGCGGCACCGCCAAGAGCACCCACATCGACTTCGACGTCGAGGGCGCGGACATCCTGCTGGTCGACGACATCCTGTACACGGGGCGCACGATCCGCGCCGCGCTCAACGAGGTCTTCGACTACGGCCGGCCGAGCCGGGTCGAACTGGCCGTGCTGCTCGACCGGGGTGGCCGCCAGCTGCCCGTGCAGCCCGACTATCTGGGCGCCGCGATCCAGCTGGCGCCGGGCCAGGACTTCGTGCTGGCGCGCACCGAGGCCGGCCGGTTCACGCTCGCCATCGAGAGCGCGTAGCGACGATGCGCCACCCGCAGCTCAACGAGCACGGCGAGCTTCGCCACCTGCTGACGATCGAGGGCCTGCCGCGCGACGTCGTCACGCACATCCTGGACACCGCGTCGTCGTTCCTGAACGTGTCGGACCGCGAGGTCAAGAAGGTACCGCTGCTGCGCGGCCGCTCGGTGTTCAACCTGTTCTTCGAGAACAGCACCCGCACCCGCACGACGTTCGAGATCGCCGCGACCCGGCTGTCGGCCGACGTCGTGAACCTGGACGTGCGCACGTCCTCGACGTCCAAGGGCGAGTCGCTGCTCGACACCGTCGACAACCTGGCGGCGATGCACGCCGACATGTTCGTCGTGCGCCACTCGCAGAGCGGGGCGCCGTTCATGATCGCGCGCCACGTCGGGCCGGGCCTGCACGTGATCAACGCCGGCGACGGGCGGCACGCGCACCCCACGCAGGGGCTGCTCGACATGTACACGATCCGGCACTTCAAGAAGGACTTCACGGGTCTGCGGGTCGCGATCGTCGGCGACGTGCTGCACTCGCGCGTGGCGCGCAGCGACATCCACGCGCTGACGACGCTGGGCGTGCCCGAGGTGCGCGTGATCGCGCCGCTGACCCTGCTGCCGCCCGGCATCGAACAGATGGGCGTGCGCGTGTTCACCGACATGCGCGAGGGCATGAAGGACGTCGACGTCGTCATCATGCTGCGCCTTCAGAGCGAGCGCATGCGCGGCGCGCTGCTGCCCAGCGCGCAGGAGTTCTTCAAGCACTACGGCCTGACCGCCGAAAAGCTGGCGCTGGCCAGGCCCGACGCGATCGTCATGCACCCCGGTCCGATGAACCGCGGCGTCGAGATCGACTCGGCCGTCGCCGACGGCGCGCAGTCGGTGATCCTGCAGCAGGTGACCTTCGGCATCGCCGTGCGCATGGCGGTGATGAGCATCGTGGCGAGCCACCCGTGAAGTCGACCCGCGAGCGCGACGCACGATGAGGCTCTCGATTCTCAACGGCCGCCTGGTCGACCCCGTCTCCGGACTGGACCGCGTCGAGGCGCTGCACGTCGACGGCGCGCGCATCGTCGGGGTCGGCGCGGCACCGGCAGGTTTCCGGGCCGACTCCACCTTCGACGCTGCGGGCCTGGTGGTCTGCCCGGGACTGGTCGACCTGGCCGCCCGCCTGCGCGAACCGGGGTTCGAGTACAAGGCGACACTCGAGTCCGAGATGCAGGCCGCGCTGGCCGGCGGCGTCACGAGCCTCGTGTGCCCGCCCGACACCGACCCGCCGCTGGACGAGCCGGGCCTCGTGCAGATGCTCAAGCACCGCGCGCGCACGCTCGACCACGCGCACCTGTACCCGCTGGGGGCGCTGACGATCGGCCTCGCGGGCGAAGTGCTGACCGAGATGGCGGAACTCGCCGAGGCCGGCTGCGTGGGCTTCTCGCACGCGACCGCGCCGCTGGTGGACACGCAGGTGCTGCTGCGGGCGATGCAGTACGCGCGCACCTTCGGATTCACGGTCTGGCTGCAGCCGCTGGACGCGTACCTGTCGCGCGGCGGCGTCGCGCACAGCGGCGCGGTGTCGGGTCGGCTCGGCCTGCCGGGCGTCCCCGTGACCGCCGAGACCGTTGCGCTGCACACGATCCTGGAGCTGGTGCGCGCGACCGGCTGCACCGTCCACCTGTGCCGGCTGTCGTCGGCGGCCGGTCTCGAGCTGGTTCGCGCGGCGCGCCGCGAGGGGCTGCCGCTGACCTGCGACGTGGCCGTGCACCACCTGCACATGATCGACGTGGACATCGGGTTCTTCGACACCGCCTGCCGCGTGGTGCCGCCGTTCCGGTCGCAGCGCGACCGCGACGCGCTGGGCGCAGCGGTGGCCGACGGCACGATCGATGCGATCTGCTCGGACCACACGCCGACCGACGACGACGCCAAGCAGGTGCCGTTCGGCGAGGCCGAGCCGGGCGTGACCGGGCTGGAGCTGCTGCTGCCGCTGACGCTGTCGTGGGCGCAGCGCGCCGGCGTGCCGCTGGCGAGCGCCCTGTCGAGGCTCACCGCGCAGCCGGCGGCGATCGCCGGTTGCCCGGGCGGGCAGCTGGCCGCCGGTGCGGCGGCCGACCTGTGCCTGTTCGATCCCCGCGCGACCTGGATCGTGTCCGCGCAGACGCTGCGCAGCCAGGGCCACCACACGCCGTTCGCGGGGCGCGAGCTGCAGGGCCGGGTGCGCGCCACGCTGGTCGGCGG
>CAYGZN010000131.1:0-8130 GCA_964354355.1 uncultured Burkholderiaceae bacterium
CGCCTCCTCGATCGTCTGCCCGGTGACGAACTGCTCGCCCATCATGCGCATCGCCATGTCCACGCCCCGGCGGACCAGCGGCTCGCCGCCGCGTCCGACGACGCGCCGCAGCGCGCCCGCCAGGCCCGGTTCGCTGTGCGTGGCCACCAGCTTGCCGGTGAGCAGCAGCCCCCAGGTCGCGGCGTTGACGAACAGCGACGGGCTCTGCCCGACGTGCGACTGCCAGTTGCCGCGGGCGATCTTGTCGCGAATCAGCGCGTCGCGCGTGGCCGGGTCCGGAATCCGCAGCAGCGCTTCGGCCAGGCACATCAGCGCCACGCCTTCCTGCGAGCTGAGCGCGAACTCCTGGAGCAGCCCCTGGACCAGGCCGGATCGACCGCCATCGCGGCTGCGCTCGCGCACGCCGCGCGCGATCCGCAGCGCCAGTGCCTGTGCCGTCTGGGACTGCGCCGGGTCGAGCCGTGCCCGCTCGAGCAGCGCGGGCAGCAGTGCCGGCTCGGGCAGCCGGGTGGCGGCGGTGATGGCGGCACGCAGCGGCGACGCCGGTGCGGCGGGGGTCAGGTCAACCGTGCCGCCGGGCATCGTTCGCAGGCAGGAAGCGGTCGCCGCCGACGGCGCGGAGGGGCATGCCGGGCTCGCTGATTTCGGGTCTTGCGGATTGTCGCACTTCCAGGTCGACTGAAAGGGTTCGACCACCGGTCCGACCGAGCCCTGTCACCCAAGGAAACACGATGACCCGCCGCCAGATTCTCAGCTTCCTGTCCCTCCTCGGCCTGGGGGCGCGGACCGGCCACGCGGGCGGTCCGACGCCGGGCTCGGCCGCGACCACGTCCGGCACGCGCGAGCCGTCGACGTCCGGCGCGCGCGAACCGCTGCGCCTGACCGATGCCCAGTGGAGGCAGCGCCTGAGCCCCGCCCAATACAGGGTGCTGCGACAGGAAGGCACCGAGGCGCCCGGCTCCAGTGCGCTGAACGGCGAGAAGCGCCGCGGCACCTACCTGTGCGCCGGCTGCGACCTGCCGCTGTTCTCCTCGGATGCAAAGTTCGAAAGCGGCACCGGCTGGCCCAGCTTCCACACCGCGCTGCCCGACGCCGTGGGCACACGGACCGACTTCAAGCTGATCCTGCCGCGCACCGAGTACCACTGCGCGCGCTGCGACGGCCATCAGGGCCACGTCTTCGACGACGGCCCGCGCCCGACGGGCAAGCGCTACTGCAACAACGGCGTGGCGCTGCGCTTCGAGTCGGCGGCGTCGTGAGCGGCGCGATTCGTCTCGTGTGCTCGTTCGCGCTCGCGCTCGCCGCAGGCGTGACGGCAACCGCGGCATCGGCGCAGTCCACGGCCCCGTCCACGACGGCGTCCACCGCCGCGAGTTCCGCGGCCAACCCCGCCGCCGGCACCGCGAAGGCCACCTTCGCCGGCGGCTGCTTCTGGTGCGTGGAAGCCGATTTCGACAAGGTGCCCGGTGTGCTGTCGACCACGTCGGGCTACACCGGGGGCACCGTGGCCAATCCGACGTACGAGCAGGTGTCCGCGAAGGTCACGGGACACGCCGAGGTCGTGCAGATCGTGTTCGATCCGACCAGGGTGAGCTACGAGCAGCTGCTGCAGACGTTCTGGCGCAGCATCGACCCCACCACGCGTGACCGGCAGTTCTGCGATGCGGGCACGCCCTATCGCACGGCGATCTTCGCGCACGACGCCGCCCAGCTGGCTGCGGCGCGGCGCTCGCTTCAGGAACTGGAGAAGGCCAAACCGTTCAGGGAGCCGATCGTCACGCAGATCGAGACGGCAGGGCCGTTCTACGCGGCGGAGGACTATCACCAGGACTACTACAAGAAGAACCCGGTGCGCTACCAGTACTACCGGCTCTCGTGCGGGCGCGACGCACGTCTCGAGCAGCTCTGGGGCAAGCCTTAGGGTCGGCCCTCCGCTTTTCCCGCAATCGCACCGCTGGCGCGCAGCGCCGCGATCTCGCCGGCCTCGAAGCCGGCTTCGAGCAGCACGGCCTCGGTGTGTTCGCCCAGCTGCGGCGCCGGCAGCGCGAGTTCGGCCGGCGTGCGCGCGAAGCGCGTGGGCGGGCGCACGCTGACGATCGGGCCTTCGCTCGGGTGATCGCTGCGCTGGAACAGGCCGACCGCGCGCAGGTGAGGGTGCTCGGGCAGTTCGGCAATCGTGTGGATGCGCGTGGCCGGGATGTCGAGCTCGCCGCACAGCGCCAGCAGGTCGTCGGTCGTCAGCGTGCGCGTGAGCGCGGCCATGTCGGCGTAGAGTTCCTTGACGCGGGCATTGCGGGCGTGGCGGTCGTCGACCCCGTGGCGGGTGCTCAGATCGTCGCGGCCCATGCGCTCGAAGAACCTGCGCCAGTGCTCGCCGGTGTACGGCAGCATCGCCACGTGCCCGTCGCGCGTGGGCACGGGCTTGCGACCGCCGGCCAGCAGGCGCGCATAGCCGGCGGGACCGATGGCCGGCTCGAAGCTCAGGCCGCCCAGGTGCTCGGCTAGCGTGAAGGCGACCATCGTCTCGAACATCGGCACCTCGACGTACTGTCCCCGGTCGCTTCGGGTGCGCTCGAACAGCGCCGCCAGCACGGCATTGGCCAGCGCCAGGCCGGTGGTCTTGTCGGCGATCAGCGAAGGAACGTAGTCGGGCTGTCCGGTTTCGTGGCCGAGCAGCCCGGCAAGTCCGCAGGCCGCCTGGATCACGTCGTCGAAGGCCGGCTTGCCCGCGTCGGGCCCGTCCTCGCCGAAGCCGGTGGCCACGCAGTACACCAGGCGCGGGTTGATCGCCGCGCAGGCGGCGTGGCCCAGACCCAGGCGCTCGATGGCGGCGACGCGCATGTTGTGCACCAGCACGTCCACCCGGGGCAGCAGGCGCATGACCGCGGCCACGCCCTCGGGGTGCTTGAGGTCGATGGCCAGTGATCGCTTGTTGCGGTTGATGGCCATGAAGATCGAGCTCATGCCCCGATGCCGCGACACGCCGTTGGCGCGCATCAGGTCGCCCTCGGGCGGCTCGAGCTTGATCACGTCGGCGCCGTAGTCGCCCAGGATCTGCGTGGCCAGCGGGCCCAGCACCACCGCCGTGAGGTCGAGCACGCGCACGCCGGCCAGCGGCCCCGTGCGCGGCCGGGGCCGGGAATGCGGATCGGGTTGCTGCGGCATGGTTCGCTCAGGGTGCAGCGGGCGTGGCCGGAATCTAGCACCCGCGCGAGTTGCCCGCCAAACCGATCTCATCCAGAATGATCCCGGCACACCTGGAGACGGACCGATGCAGGGCCTGCTGATCGAACCCGGCTCGCTGCCACCCGAATGCGAAGTCCTGCGCGCCGACGTGCGCAGCTTCCTCGCCGAAGCGATGAAGGACGTCCCGCGCCTGCGCCGCAATCGCAGCTGGTCGGGCGCCAGCGCAGAGTTCAGCCGCAGGCTGGGCGAGCGCGGCTGGATCGGCATGACCTGGCCCCGGCGCTACGGCGGGCACGAGCGTTCGTCGCTCGAGCGTTACGTGGTGCTCGAGGAACTGCTGGCCGCGGGCGCGCCGGTGGGCGCGCACTGGGTGGCCGACCGCCAGAGCGGTCCGCTGCTGATGCGCTATGCGCCCGACACGCTGGCGCCGCGCATCGTGCCCCGCATCGCGCGCGGCGAGGCGTTCTTCTGCATCGGCATGAGCGAGCCCGATTCGGGTTCCGACCTGGCGTCGATCCGCACCCGTGCCGTCAGCACGTCGCAGGGCTGGGTCATCAACGGCCGCAAGCTCTGGACCAGCGGCGCGCACCGCGCCCACTACATGATCGCGCTGGTGCGCACCGGCGAGCGCGGCGACGACCGGCACCGCGGCATGTCCCAGTTCCTGGTGGACATGCAGTCGCCGGGCCTGACGGTGCGCCCGATCATCAACCAGCTCGGCGAGCACGACTTCAACGAGGTCACGTTCGACGACGTGCGGGTGCCGCACGAGCACCTGATCGGCGCGGAAGGCGACGGCTGGAAGCAGGTGGGCGCCGAGCTCGCTTTCGAGCGCAGCGGCCCCGAGCGGTACCTGAGCAGCACGCAGCTGCTGCTCGAGATGCTGGACGCCGCCGACGCCGACGACCCGCGCCACGCCGTGGCCATCGGACGCATCGTGGCTCAGTACGGCACGCTGCGGCAGATGTCGCTTGGCGTGGCCGGCATGCTTGCGCGCGGCGAGAACCCGGCCCTGGCGGCCGCGCTGGTCAAGGACCAGGGCGCACTGCTCGAGCAGGCCATGCCCGACGTCGCGCACGACCTGTTCGCCGGCTCGCTCGAGCCCGACTCGATCCTGGCCCAGGCCATGCGCTACTGCACGCTGGCCGTGCCGTCGTACTCGCTGCGCGGCGGCACACGCGAGATCCTGCGCGGCATGATTGCCAAGGGCCTGGACCTGCGATGAGCGACGCGACCCCGCAGGACGGCCTGATCGCCGACAGCGTCGCGCGGCTGTTCGCCGACCACGTGGACAACGCCGCGCGCGACCGCGCCGAGGCGGGTTCGTTCGACGCGGTGCTGTGGCAGCGCGTGTCGGACGGCGGCTTTGCGATGATGCTGGCAACCGAGGCCGCCGGCGGCCTCGGTCAGGACTGGGCCGCCGCCTACCCCGTGCTGCGCGGCCTGGGTGCCTGGCAGGTGCCGCTGCCGCTGGCCGAGACCATGGTCGCCGCACAGCTGCTGTCGCAGGCCGGCCTGCCGGTTCCCGACGGGCCGCTGACGCTGATCGAGCAGGGGCGGGGAAACACGCTGCAGGCGCGCGAGGACGGCGCTGCGCGGGTCCTCAGCGGGGTCGCGCACGGCGTGCCATGGGCGCGGCATGCACACGGCGCCGTCGTCTCGCTGGGCGCGGCGGGCCGCGCCGGCTCCGGCCGCCTGGCGCTGCTGGACTTGCGCGCCGGCTCCGCCGTGACGCTTCAGCCGCATGCCAACGCCGCAGGTCTGCCGTCGGACACGCTGGTGCTGCACGAGGCACGATGCACCGCCGTGGCGCCCAATCCGCTGCCGCTGGCCGAGCCCGTGTGGACGCTGGGCGCGGTGGCACGCTGCGCGATGATGGTCGGCGCGCTGGAGTGGACGCTCGAGCAGTCGGTGCGATACGCGGGCGAGCGCGTGCAGTTCGGCCGGCCGATCGGCAAGAACCAGGCGATCCAGCAGAACCTGGCGCTGATGGCCGGGGACGTGGCGGCAGCCCGCATTGCGGCACGGGTGGCGGCGGCCGACGTGCCGGGCGTCGGCGTGCCGGGAGTCGGTGCGGCGGCAGCCGACGCGGCAGCAGTCGACGCGGCCGGCCGCACCGCGCTGTTCAGTGCGGCCGTGGCGAAGGTCCGCTGCGGCGAGGCGGCGACCCGCGGCACCGGCATCGCACACCAGGTGCACGGCGCGATCGGCTTCACGCACGAGCACGCGCTGCACTACGCGACGAGGCGGCTGTGGGCGTGGCGGGAGGAATTCGGCACCGACGCCTTCTGGGCGGCCCGGCTGGGCCGTGCCGCCATCGGGGCGCGTGCGGCGGGTTTCTGGCCTGCCATCACGGACGGTCGGTTCGCGGCGCTTCGTTGAGCACGGTGAACCCGCCGGGACCTGATCGAAACCGGCTGGCGAAGCCGGCTGATTCAGCGAAGGAGATGGCATGACTGAACCCCGTTTCGCGGAACACGCGGTCAACGGCATCCGCATGCGTGTGGCGGAGCAGGGCAGCGGCCCGCTGGTGCTGTTCTGCCACGGCTGGCCCGAGTCCTGGTACTCGTGGCGGCACCAGCTCGCCGCGGTGGCGGCGGCCGGCTATCGAGCGGTGGCGCCCGACATGCGCGGCTACGGCGGCACCGAGGCGCCGGCGGACGTTGCGCAGTACACGCTGCTGCATCTGGTGGGCGACATGGTGGAGCTCGTGCACGCGCTCGGCGAGCGCCAGGCAGTGGTCGTCGGCCACGACTGGGGTGCGCCGGTCGCATGGAATGCAGCGCTGCTGCGGCCCGACATCTTCCGCGCGGCCGTCGGCATGAGCGTGCCGTTCTCGCCATCGGGGCACGTCGACCTGCTCACCGCGCTGAGCAAGCTGGGCATCACCACCTTCTACATGCAGTACTTCCAGACCCCGGGCGTGGCCGAGGCCGAGTTCGAGCGGGATATCCCGGCGACGCTGCGCCGGGTGGACTTCAGCGGCTCCGGCGACGCCCCCGAGCGTGCCAGCTTCGGCGTGCTGGCCCCCGGCAAGGGCTTCCTGGACAACACGGTGGACCCCGCGAGCCTGCCCGACTGGATGAGCCCGCAGGACATCGACTACTACGCCGGCGAGTTTCAGCGCGCAGGGTTTCGCGGCGGCTTGAACTGGTACCGCAACCTTCGACGTTCGTGGGAGCTGATGGGCGCCTGGCGCGGCTGCATCGTGCGCCAGCCGTCGATGTTCATCGCCGGCGCGCGCGACGGCGTGCTGAAGTTCCCGGCGTCCAAGGCGCAGATCGACGCCTACCCGAAGACGCTGCCGGGGCTGCGCGGCTGCCACATCCTGGAGGGCGCCGGGCACTGGATCCAGCGGGAGCGCGCGGACCGGGTCAACGAGTTGCTGGTGGACTTCCTGCGCGCGCTTTGACGCTCGCCGCGCGCACGGTGCTCGAGCCGATCGAACACGCGGCGTCCCGGCGTGCATAACTGCAGGCGCTTCGTTGCGTTTCGCGCGCTGTTCAACGCGCGCTTCTACTATCCGGTGCTGGCGGTGCTGTTCCTCGACCTCGGGGTGTCGGCCGCGGAGTACTCGCTGCTCAACTTCGTGTGGGCCATCGTCATCGTGGTGGCCGAGGTGCCCTCGGGTGCACTCGCCGACCGCATCGGGCGGCGCCCGCTGGTCGTGGCCGCGGCGATCTGCATGGTGCTGGAGATGCTCGTGCTGCTTCTGGCGCCGATCAACGGCGGCCTGGTGCTGCTGTTGTTCTGCCTGGTCAACCGCATCCTGAGCGGCGCGGCCGAAGCTCTGGCCAGCGGTGCGGACGAATCGCTCGCGTACGATTCGCTGGCCGCGGAATCGCGCAGCGCGCAGTGGCCGAACGTGATGGCCGACGTCATGCACTGGCAGTCGCTCGGGCTGGTGATCGCGATGCTGGTCGGTGCCACGGTGTACGACCCGCACCTGATGAACCGGGCGATGGCGTTTCTCGGCTTCGACGTGCGCCTGGATCAGAGCGTCACGCTGCGCCTGCCGATCCTGCTGAACCTGATCAGCGCTGCCGTCGTGCTCTGGCTGGCGCTGGGCATGCGCGAGCCGGCCGTCCGGCAGCGGGCATCGGTCGACCCAGCCACTGCGGCAGGCGCCTGGCGCGGCATCGTGGACGCAGGCGCGTGGATCCTGCGAACGCCGGTGGCGCTGTTCGTCATCCTGGGCGGCGTGCTGATCGACAGCGTGATCCGCGTGTTCCTGACCTTCGCCAGCGTGTTCTACCGCTCGATCGATCTGCCGGAGGCCAGCTACGGCCTGATCGGGGCGGCCATGGCCGGGCTGGGGCTGGTGGTCGCGCCGATTGCCCGACGGCTCGGGGGCACCGGTTCGCTGCTGCGCAACTACACGATCCTGGCGGCGCTGACGCTGCTGGGCCTGGCAGGCGTCGCGCTCAGGATCCCCCTGTGGGGCGTGCTGTTCGCCTTTCCGCTCGTCGCCGCGATGATCGGGCTCGGTTTCATCGTCTCGAACACGCTGAATGCCGAGGTGAGTTCGGCACAGCGCGCGACCGTCCTGTCCTTCAAGGGCCTGGTCTTCAACCTGGGCTACGGCTTCGCCAGCCTGCTCTTTGCGCTGGGTCTGCGTTCGATGCGCGACACCGGCAGCCCGGACCAGGCGTTTGCCATTGCGATCGAAGTGATGCCGCTGTGGTTTGTGTTCACGCTGGCGCTGCTGGCGGTGATGTTCAAGGGGCAGCGGGCGGCGCTGCAGGCCGGGCTCACTCGACGGTGACGGATTTCGCCAGATTCCGCGGCTTGTGGCTCCGGCCGGGCCTTGGGCCCTTAACCTGCGCTGACGCGCAGGTTAGCCTTCACCGCAAGCCGAGGAATCCGGCGCTGCAGGCCCGGCTCACTCGACGGTGACGGATTTCGCCAGATTCCGCGGCTTGTCGACGTCGGTGCCCTTGGCCA
>CAYGZN010000132.1:0-1113 GCA_964354355.1 uncultured Burkholderiaceae bacterium
GACGGTTCGCTCGAAGGCGCCTCCGCCGTCGGGCAAGGGCCCGGCGATCCTGGTCGGCTCGGGCGGCGCGGGCGTGATCGCCGCGGCCAAGGCCGAGGAAGCGGGGCTGTTCCTGCCGCAACCCGACGACTCGATGCGGGCCGTGCTCGCGGCCGAGGTGCCCGACTTCGGCTCCACCGCCAACCCGTGCGACGTGACCGCGCAGGTGCTCAACAAGTTCGACTCGTTCGCGCGCTGCATGTCGGCCTTCCTGGATCGGCCCGAGTACGACGCGATGGTGATCCCGGTGGCCTACGCGCACCCGCAGCTGTCGATCCGGCGCTACGAGCAGGTGCGGGCCTTTGCCGCGAAGTACCCCGACAAGATGATCTGCGCGATCTGGTTCGCCGAGTGGCTCGAAGGCCCCGGCAGCCGCGAGTACGAAGGCGACCCGCACATGGCGCTGTTCCGCTCGACCGGGCGCTGCATGCGGGTGCTGGCGCAGTGGCACGCGCGCGCCGCGCGTGCGGCCTGGCCGGCGCCGCCGCGGCGGACCGCGCGCCGTGAACTCGCGCTGTCGCCCGGCACGATGACCGAGCGCGAATCCAAGGCCGCGCTGGCGGCCTACGGCATCGCGGTCACCCGCGAAGTGCTGGCCGCCGACCTCGCGGCCACCGAGCGCGCGGCGCAGCAGATCGGCTATCCGGTCGCGCTGAAGATCGAGAGCCCCGACATCCCGCACAAGACCGAGGCCGGTGTCGTGCGGCTTGGCGTGAAGGACGCGACCGCGCTGCGCGCCGCCTACGCCGAGATCACCGCGGCGGCCGCCCGCGTGAAGCCGGCGCCGCGCGTGGCCGGCGTGCTGGTCGCCGAGATGGCCAGGCCGGGGCTGGAGATGGTCGTGGGCGCGCGCAACGACCCGCAGTTCGGGCCACTGGTCACGGTGGGCATGGGCGGCGTGCTGGTCGAGCTGCTGCGCGACGTGCAGGTCTCGCTGGCGCCGGTGACGCCGGCCGAGGCCCGCCACATGATCGACCGGCTCAAGGGCCGGCCCCTGCTGGCCGGCTTCCGCGGTTCGAAGCCGGCCAGCATCGAGGCGCTGGTGGACATCGTGGTGCGGCTGTCCGAGCTGGC
>CAYGZN010000132.1:1213-4587 GCA_964354355.1 uncultured Burkholderiaceae bacterium
GTCAAGGCGGTGGTGCTGATCTGCGACGGCCGCACCTTCATCGCCGGCGCCGACATCACCGAGTTCGGCAAGCCGCCGCGCGCACCGGGCCTGCGCGAGGTGCAGGACGCGATCGAGAACGCACCCAAGCCGGTGATCGCGGCGATCCACGGCACCGCGCTGGGCGGCGGGCTCGAGGTGGCGCTGTGCTGCCACTACCGCGTCGCCGTGCCGTCGGCCAAGTGCGGCCTGCCCGAGGTCAACCTGGGGCTGCTGCCGGGCGCGGGCGGCACGCAGCGGCTGCCGCGCATCGTGGGCCCGCTCAAGGCGATGGAGATGGTCACCAGCGGCCAGCACGTGGGCGCCAAGGAGTGCCTGGCGATGGGGCTGGTCGACGAGATCGTGCCCGAGGGCGAGCTGCGCGCCGGCGCGATCGCGATGGCGCGCAAGATCGTCGCGGACAAGCGGCCGCTGAAGAAGGTGCGCGAGTCCGACGACAAGGTCGTCGCCGCGCGCGGCCATCCGGAGATCTTCGCCGACTTCCGCAAGGCCAACGCCCGCAAGTTCCGCGGCTTCCTGGCCCCCGAGTACAACATCCGCTGCATCGAGGCAGCGGTGAACCTGCCGTTCGACGAGGGTCTGAAGGTCGAGCGTCAGCTGTTCACCGAGCTGATGCAGGGCACGCAGTCTGCCGCGCAGCGCTACGTGTTCTTCGCCGAGCGCCAGGCCTGGAAGATCCCCGACGTGCCCGAAGACACGCCGCTGATCCCCGTGAAGAAGGTCGGCATGATCGGCGCCGGGACCATGGGCGGGGGCATCGCGATGAACTTCGCCAGCGTCGGCATCCCGGTCACGCTGGTCGAGACCAAGCAGGAGGCACTCGATCGCGGCCTGGCGGTGATCCGGCGCAACTACGAGAACTCCGCCAAGCGCGGGCGCATGACGATGGCCGACGTCGACAAGCGCGTGGCGCTGCTCACCGGCTCGCTGGATCTGCAGTCGCTGGCCGACTGCGACCTGGTGATCGAGGCGGTGTTCGAGAACATGGCGATCAAGAAAGAGGTGTTCGCCAAGCTCGACGCGATCGTCAAGCCCGGTGCGATCCTGGCGACCAACACCTCGGCGCTGGACATCAACGAGATCGCCACCGCGGTCAAGCGCCCCGAGGCCGTGATCGGCATGCACTTCTTCTCCCCGGCCAACGTGATGCGCCTGCTCGAGGTGGTGCGCGCGAAGCAGACCTCCAAGCCGGTGATCGCAACGGCGATGCAGATCGCCAGGAAGATCGGCAAGGTCGCGGCCCTGTCGGGCGTGTGCCCCGGATTCATCGGCAACCGGATCCTGTTCGCGCGCTCGCAGCAGGCGCAGGCGATGCTGATGGAGGGCGCGATGCCCTGGGACATCGACCGCGCGCTGTACGACTTCGGCATGCCGATGGGTCCGTTCGCGATGTCGGACCTCGCGGGACTCGACATCGGCTGGTCGAAGGAAGCGTCCAAGAGCTCGACGATCCGCGAGGTGCTGTGCGAGATGGACCGCCGCGGTCAGAAGACCGGTGCCGGCTACTACGACTACGACGAGCAGCGCAACGCGAAGCCCTCGCCGGTGACCGAGAAGGTGATCCGCGACTTCATGGCGAAGGCAGGCGGCACGCCGCGCGAGATCTCGAAGGACGAGATCCTCGAGCGCTGCCTGTACCCGATGATCAACGAAGGCGCGAAGATCCTCGAGGAGGGCATCGCGATCCGCGCCTCCGACATCGACATCGTGTGGATCAACGGCTACGGCTGGCCGGTGTACCGCGGCGGGCCGATGTTCTACGGCGACACCGTCGGGCTGGCGACGGTCGTGGCGAAGCTCGAGGCGTTCGGGCCGAGGCTGGGCAAGCAGTTCACGATCTCGCCGCTGCTCGCGAAGCTGGCGGCCGAGGGCAAGCGCTTCCAGGACGTGCGCTAGGGTCGGCGTGCTGCGCGGGCGATCGCCCGCGCGGCACGCGCCCGTGCGCCGTCAGGTCGGTGCCAGCCGCCGAAGCGCCTGCGCCGTGGCGGCGTCGGCCGGGAAGAACGACTCGATCGCGAGCTCGGACAGCGTCACGTCGACCGGCGTGCCGAACAGCGTGATCGTGCCGAACAGCGACAGCACGTCGTCGCCCACGCGCAGCTGCAGCGGCACGACCATGTCGGTCGACGCGAGTGCGTCGTCGTCGCG
Source organism: uncultured Burkholderiaceae bacterium (assembly GCA_964354355.1). Lineage (GTDB taxonomy): Bacteria > Pseudomonadota > Gammaproteobacteria > Burkholderiales > Burkholderiaceae_E > CAYGZN01. The sequence goes on from CAYGZN010000132.1 coordinate 3,401, forward strand.
CGCAGCCGAATGCTGCAGCGGCGGGCGGCCCCCGCCAGCACCGTTCGTGGTGGCGGGTGGCGCGGGCTGGGGGGCAGGCGGCGCCGGGTAGGCGCGCAGCTCGTCGAAGAGCGCCGCGAGCACCGGATCGCCGCTGACCTCGACCTGCCTGCGCAGCCGAGACAGCACGTGGTCGCGCCAGTGCGCGAGGTTCACGATCCGCGGCGCGAGGCCCCGGGGGTGAAGGCTCAGGCGCAGCACGTTGACCGGCGGTTGCAGCAGCGCAGCGTCGATGCCCGCCAGCAGCGGCGCCAGCGCACGGTTCGCGTCGACCAGCGTCCAGTGCCGGTCCACGGCCATGGCCGGATAGGGCTCGTGGCCCGCCAGAACGAGCTCGATCGCGGCGCGGGCGGCGGCCAGTGCCGGGTCGTTCAGCGCGCGCTCGCGAAACATCGGCGCGAAGCCCGCCGCAAGCAGCATCCGGTTGCGTTCGCGCAGCGGCACGTCCAGCAGCTCGGTCAGGTGCAGCAGCATCTCGCGGCTCGGGTGCGAGCGTCCGGTCTCCAGAAAGCTCAGATGCCGCGCCGACACGTCCGCCTCGAGCGACAGCTCGAGCTGGCTCAGCCGCCTGCGCCGGCGCCAGTCGCGCAGCAGCGCACCGACGCCGACGTCGCCACCCACGCGGGTGCCCGCGCCGGTGGCCACGCCGATGCCCGCTCGATCGACACCGGAGACCCGCGTGCCTGCGCCCGGATCGGCCACCGCGTCGCTCGCCCCGAATTCCTTCATCGTCCGGCCCCGTGTCGCATCTTCGGATCATAGCGTGGCCGCGACCTGCGCTTCGATGACCCCGCAGGTCATCGACTCGCAGCAGCCGCACGCCGATGATCGACTCGCACCCTCACCGGAGAGCCACCATGGCAAGCACCGTTTCCTTCGTCGCATTGGCCTGCGGACTGATCATCGGCCTGGGCGCACTGGGCGCCTGCCTCGGGCTCGGCGTGATGGGCGGGCGCTTCATGGAAGGCGCCGCCCGCCAGCCCGAGCTGATGGAGCGGCTGCAGACCAAGATGTTCCTGCTGGCCGGGCTGATCGACGCGAACTTCCTGATCGGCGTCGGCATTGCGATGATGTTCGCGTTCGCGAGCCCGTTCGGGCGCTGATTGCGGCGCGGTGTCAGCCCTGCCGCGGTGTCAGCCCTGCCGCGG
>CAYGZN010000132.1:4687-6031 GCA_964354355.1 uncultured Burkholderiaceae bacterium
CGGGCGCTGATTGCGGCGCGGTGTCAGCCCTGCCGCGGTGTCAGCCCTGCCGCGGCGGCGGCGGGCGCAGCGGCGGCGATTCGTTCAGGACCTTGGGGTCGAAGCCCGCCATCTTCTTGTAGTGCGCGGCCACCGCCTCGCGCTCGCGCCACGGCAGGACCGCCTCGAGATCGTCGTAGCCGCCGGGCGCGCGCGCCTCGAGGTGATCCAGGATCACGTCGGCCCCCTCGGCGCGGTGCGCCTGCAGCAGCCGCTCCATGGCCGGGCGGCGCGCGGCCTCGTACGCGCCGAGCGCCGCTTCGATCGTGGGCTGCGAGGCAAGCTCCAGCGCCAGCCGGCGGCCGTCGATGATGGCCTGCGCCGCGCCGTTCGAGCCGATCGGATACATCGGATGGGCGGCGTCGCCCAGCAGCGTGACGCGACCGAAGGTCCAGGACGGGATCGGGTCCCGGTCGCTCATCGGGTACTCGTAGATCTCGCCGGCCGCGCCGACCAGCGCCGGGATGTCCAGCACGCGCGTCGACCAGTCGGCGTAGCGCGGCAGGAAGGCCTCGCGCGAGCCGTGCCGGTTCCAGTCGCCGATCGTGCGGAAGTTCGCGTCCTGCTCGGCCACGTCGGCGATCCAGTTGATCAGCTGACGACCGTCGTCGAGCTGCCGGATCGGGTAGCACACGAACTTGGTCCGCGCGTTGCCGCAAATCACCATCGTCGCGCCGGTCAGCAACGGTGCGGCCACGGTCGTGCCTCGCCACAGGATCATCCCGCCCCACTTCGGCGGACCCTCGTCGGGATAGAACTGCGCGCGGATCGTCGAGTGAATGCCGTCGGCGGCGATCACGAGGTCCGCACTGGCCGGCGGCAGTGCGACGCCATCGCTGCGCCGCCTGAAGTGGACGGTGGCCCGAGCGCCGTTCTGGGTGACGCCCAGCGCCTGGTGGTCGGCCCGGACCGCATCGGCACCCAGTCGCTGGCAGACGGCGTCGTGCAGCAGCATCTGCAGCGTGCCCCGGTGGATCGACACCTGCGGCCACCGGTAGCCGGCGAACCGCCCACGCGGCTCGGCCCAGATCACGTCGCCGCGTCGGGTCACGTAGACGACTTCGCGCGTCACGACGCCGCCGGCCTCCAGCGCGGGCAGCAGGCCGAGGTCCTCGAGTTCCTTGACCGCGTGCGGCAGGACGTTGATGCCGACCCCGAGCGGGCGGATCTCGGGGACCGACTCGTAGACGCGGCAGCGGATGCCGGCCGCATGCAGCGACAGCGCGGCCGATAGCCCGCCGATGCCGCCGCCGATGACGATCACGTCCATCGGGAAATGCTAGCACCGTCCGTCGCCCCCACCGA
>CAYGZN010000132.1:6131-8095 GCA_964354355.1 uncultured Burkholderiaceae bacterium
CGAGGCCGGCGCGCAGCCGACGGTCAGCCGTTGCGCAGGGCCTGCAGCAGGCGCTGCCCGGCGCGGCCGTCGGCCGCCATGCCCAGGCGCTGCTGCTCGGCCTTGATCGCCGTGCGCGATGCCGAGCCCAGCAGGCCGTCGACCTCGCCGATCGCGTGGCCGCGCTGGATCAGCAGCGTCTGCAGTTCGCGGCGCTCGGCGCGCGTCAGGCCCGGGTCGTCGGTGGGCCACGGAGCGACGAATCCGCCTGCGCCACGCAGCCGGTCCGACAGGTGCGCGATGGCCAGCGCGTAGCTTTCGGCCGCGTTGTACGAATAGATCGCGTCGAAGTTCCCGAACACCACGAATGCAGGCCCGCCCGCGCCTGCGGGCAGCAGCACCGCGGCGGGAGTCGCGGCGTCGATCGCTCCGGGTGCGGCACCAGGCGCCGCTCCGGCAGCCGCTCCGGCAGCCGCTCCGGGGGCCGCTCCGGGGGCCGCGCCCGACACCGCGCCCGGAACCCCGCCCGCGGCGGGCGGCAGCAGCGGCGAGCCGTCGACCCGGCGCACGCCCAGTGCGGCCCACTCCGACAGCGGCCGCTTGGCACGCCGCCCGATGCGGGAGGTGTCGAAGCCCGCGGGCACACGAACCTCGAAGCCCCAGGGCTGCCCGACGCGCCAGCCCGCGCGCGCCAGAAAGTTCGCCGTCGAGGCGAGCGCGTCGGGCACGTTGCCGACCAGGTCACGCCGGCCGTCGCCGTCGTGGTCGACGGCCACGCGGATGTACGTCGACGGCATGAACTGCGTGTGCCCGAACGCGCCCGCCCACGACCCGACCAGGCCTTCGGCCGACACGTCACCGCGTTCGATGATCTTCAGCGCGCTGAACAGCTCGCCGCGAAAGAATCCCTGGCGCCGCCCGAAGCACGACAGCGTGGTCAGCGAGGTCAGCAGCGGCCGCTTGCCGAAGCTGCGCCCATAGTCGCTCTCGACGCCCCACACCGCGACGACCGTCTGCGCATCGACCCCGTAGCGGGCGGTGACCGACGCAAGCGTGTCCTGCCAGCGCGCCAGCATCGCGCGGCCGTCCTCGATGCGCTGCGCATCGACCAGGCCCGCCAGGTAGTCCCAGATCGGCGTGCGGAATTCGGGCTGGTCGTCGAGCAGCGCGACCACCGTCATGTCGGGCACGATCCCGCGGATGTGCTGGTCGAAGGTCGCGGTTGCCACGCCGCTGCGCACGGCTTCGCTGCGCAGCCCCGGCAGGCAGCCGTCGACGCTGTCGGCCGCTGCAGCGGGTCGAGCAAGTGTCGCGGCCAGCAATGCAACGAGCACGGTCGCGCGGGTCCCGGAAGTGATTCGCATGGCGTTTCGGTGCAGGATCTCGATGAAGGCGGGCACGAGCCCGATGCCGGTCAGTCGCGCACGGCTCGGCCGGCGCCCAGCTGCCGCTCGATCAGGCGCACGAAGAAGGTGGCGCCGTACGGCAGCGCGCGGTCGTTGAAATCATAGCCCGGGTTGTGCACCTCGCAGCCGCCTTCACCGTCGCCGTTGCCGATGTTGACGTAGCAGCCCGGCACGCGGTTCAGCATGAACGAGAAGTCCTCCGAGGCCATGATCAGCGGCGGGTCGCGATCGACCCGGTCGGCGCCGACCAGCTCCGTGCACACGGCCGCGGCCACCTCGGCCTGCGCAGCGTCGTTGATCGTCGGCGCGAAGTTGGCGCGAAAGTCCAGCGTCGCGGTGGCGCCGGTGGCCGCGGCAACGCCGTCGGCGATCTGCTGCATGCGGCTGCGCACCAGGTCCATCACGTCGGTCGAGAACGCGCGCACCGTGCCCGACAGGCGTGCCGTCTGCGGGATCACGTTGTAGGCGTCGCCGGCGTGGATCTGGGTGATCGACAGCACCGCGGTCTCGACCGGCCGGACGTTGCGCGACACCACCGTCTGCAGCAGCGTCGCGATGTGCACCGCGGCCATCACCGGG
>CAYGZN010000133.1:0-8074 GCA_964354355.1 uncultured Burkholderiaceae bacterium
CCGGGCAGCGGTAGACTCGAAGCCACACAGGAGGCCGGAACCGATGAGCCAGCAAGCGACCGCCGAAGCGACACCCCCACGCACCGCACCGCCCAAGGCCGAGCACTTCGACGTCCTGATCGTCGGGGCTGGCATCTCGGGGGTCGGCGGTGCCTACCACCTGAGCAAGCAGTGTCCGGGGACGACCTTCGTCGTGCTCGAATCGCAGGACGGTTTCGGCGGCACCTGGATCACGCACCGTTATCCGGGCATCCGCTCGGACAGCGACCTGTACACCTTCGGCTATCGCTTCAAGCCGTGGACGGGCGCGCCGATCGCGACGGCCGCCGAGATCCTGTCGTACATGTCCGAAGTCATCGACGAGAACGATCTCGGGCGGCACATCCGCTATCGGCACACGATCACGTCGGCCAGCTGGTCGAGCGAGCAGCGGCTCTGGACACTCGAGGTCACCCGCGGCGACAGCGGCGAGCGGCTGCGCTTCACCGCGAACTTCCTGTGGATGTGCCAGGGGTACTACCGGCACTCGCAGGGCTACACCCCGCAGTGGAAGGGCATGGACCGCTTCGCGGGGCGCATCGTGCACCCGCAGACCTGGCCGGAGGACCTGGACTACGCGGCCAAGAAGGTGGTCGTCATCGGCTCGGGGGCGACGGCGGCGACGTTGGTGCCGGCGATCGCGAACGAATGCGAACACGTCACGCTGCTGCAGCGCTCGCCGACCTTCTTCGTGACGGGCCGCAACGCCAACGCGCTGGCCGACACGCTGCGCGAGCTGGACATCGACGAGACCTGGATCCACGAGATCGTGCGCCGGAAGATCCTGCACGACCAGGCGACGATCACCCGCCGCTCGTTCTCGGAGCCCGAGGTGCTGAAGCAGGAGCTGCTGTCGGGGGTGCGCGCATACCTCGGACCCGACTACGACATCGACACGCACTTCACGCCGCGGTACCGGCCGTGGCGACAGCGGATCGCGTTCATTCCCGACGGCGATCTGTTCCAGGGGATCCGCAGCGGCAAGGCCTCCGTGGTCACCGACGAGATCGAGTCGTTCACGGAAAAGGGCATCCTGCTGAAGTCCGGCCAGGTGCTCGAAGCCGACATCATCGTCACGGCCACCGGCTTCAACCTGAACGTGCTCGGCGACATCGCCTTCACCATCGACGGCAAGCCGCTGTCGTTCGCCGACACCGTCACCTATCGCGGGGCGATGTTCACCGGCATTCCCAACATGGCGTGGGTGTTCGGCTACTTCCGGGCCAGCTGGACGCTGCGGGCGGACCTGATCGGCGACTTCGTCTGCCGGCTCCTGAATCACATGAAGGCCCGGCACGCGACCGTGGTCACACCGACCCTCAGGCCCCAGGACCGGGACATGCCGCTTCTGCCGTGGATCGACCCGGAGAACTTCAACCCGGGCTACCTGACCCGCGGCCTGCACCTGATGCCCAAGCAGGGCGACCGGCCACCCTGGCAGCACAAGCAGGACTACTGGACCGAGAAGGACGAACTGCCCGCGGCGGACCTGGACGACGGGACACTGGTTTTCGAATGACCCGGTGTCGTTTGACGCAGGTCAACCCCGGTCCTGCCTCTGTCATCAGAATGTCACGAAACTCTGATATGGGGGCCGCCGATGGGCGATTCGAAGGAGCGGGCCGCGCGGGCGGGCCGCGCCGCGCGCCGCAGCCAGGCGGCTCGTGCCCCCGGCGGCAACCCGGGTCGTGCAGCCTCCGGCAAGGGTAGAACCCGGACCAGGCTCCCCGCCAAGGCCGCGACGGCGCGGCGCCCCGCCGAACGCAAACCGTCGAAGCCCGCGGCGCGCGACCGGGCAGCCGACTCGAGCCACCTGACCGAAGCCGACGCGGTGCGCCGCGTCATGGCGTCCCGGCTCGAAGAGTGGCTGGCCGCAATGCGGTATGCCATCTCGCACGGCGAGGGCAGCAACGCGCAGGTCGCCAGGGACCTCAAGCAGCTGCTGCGGGGGGTGGCACCGGACGACGCAGCAGCGTTCCGCCGCGCATTGAAGCCACGGGCCATCGGATCCGGTCAGGGCAAGGTGCGGCGCAAGGCCGAACCCGACTTCGAGCTCGTGCCGAACCTGGGCAAGGGTGTCTACCCGTATCGGAATCCGCTGTCTACGCGCACCTACGAGGCCCAGAAGTATCCGCTGCAGGTGGAACTCCTGAAGGCGGCGCGCTGGGTCAAGGACACCGGCCAGCGCATCGTGATCCTGTTCGAGGGGCGGGACGCCGCCGGCAAGGGCGGCACGATCAAGCGGCTGATGGAACACCTGAACCCGCGCGGCGCGCGGGTCGTGGCACTGGAGAAGCCCAGCGAGACCGAACGGGGCCAGTGGTACTTCCAGCGCTACGTGCAGCACCTGCCCACGGCCGGCGAGATCGTTCTGTTCGACCGCTCCTGGTACAACCGCGCCGGCGTCGAGAAGGTGATGGGCTTTTGCACGCCCGAGGAATACGCGGCCTTTCTCGAGGATGTGCCGGTGTTCGAACGCCACCTGGTGCAAAGCGGCGTCAAGCTGGTGAAGCTGTGGTTCTCGGTCAGCCGCGCGGAGCAGCAGCGGCGTTTCGAGCTGCGCGAGCGCGACCCGCTCAAGCAGTGGAAGCTCAGCCCGGTGGACGTCGCCTCGGTCGACAAGTGGGACGAATACACCCAGGCCAAGGAGGCGATGTTCGCCGCCACCGACACCCACTACGCGCCCTGGGTGGTGGTCAACTCCGACTGCAAGAAGCGCGCACGGCTCAACGTCATGCGTTACCTGCTCAATCTGCTGCCTTACAGCCACAAGGACGAGAAGAACGTCGGCGAAGTGGATCGGCTGCTGGTCGGCAGCGCGCAGGACATCTTCAAGCTGCCGCCGGTTGCGCGGTAGCTCCGATGCTCAGCCGGAGCGCACACACCGTGGAGGCCGCGCCGCCAGGCCCCTCGCCGGAGCCGCCGGCCGGTCCGCCCGCGGCGGGCTCGGCACTTCGGCGCTGGGCGCCCGGGCTGCACACCCTGCTGCACTACCGGCGCGAGTGGCTCGTGCACGACGTGGTCGCCGGCATGGTGCTGACGGCGATCCTGATCCCGGTGGGCATGGGCTACGCCGAGGCCTCGGGGGTGCCGGCCATCAACGGGCTGTACGCGACGATCCTGCCGCTTGTCGCCTATGCGCTGTTCGGGCCGAGCCGCATCATGGTGCTGGGCCCGGACTCCACGCTCGCGGCCGTCATCGCCGCGCTGGTGCTGCCGCTGGCGGCGGCCAGCGCCGAGCGCGCGGTGGCGCTGGCCGGCGTGCTGGCGCTGCTCACGGGCTGCTTCCAGCTGCTCATCGGCCTGGCGCGGCTGGGCATCATTGCCGACCTCTTCTCGAAGCCGATCCGGCTCGGTTTCCTCAATGCCATCGCGCTGACGGTGATCATCGGCCAATTGCCGAAGCTGCTCGGCTTCACGGTCAAGGCCGACGGCCTGCCGGAACGGGCGATGCTGCTCGCGCAGGGCGTGGCCGCGGGCAAGGTCAATCTGGCCGCACTGGCCATCGGTGCGCTGTGCCTGGGCACGATCGTCGTGCTCAGGTGGCGCAGGCCCGAGTGGCCGGGCGTGCTGCTGGCGGTTGCTGGGGCGACCCTCGCATCGGCGCTGCTCGACCTGTCGACCACCGCCCACGTCTCGGTGCTGGGTCCGATGCCGCGGGGGCTGCCGCTGCCCAGCGTGCCGCTGGTCTCCTGGCAGGACCTGACCCAGCTGATCCCCGGGGCCGCGATCATCGCGGTGCTGTCGTTCGCCGACACCAGCGTGCTGTCGCGCTCGCTGGCTTCGCGCGGCAACTACCGGGTCAGCCAGGACCAGGAGATGTTCGCCCTGGGCACGGCCAACCTCGCATCGGGGTTCTTCCAGGGGTTCTCGATCAGCAGCAGCGCGTCGCGCACGCCGGTGGCCGAGGCTGCGGGCTCGCGCACCCAGGTGACCGGGCTCGTCGGTGCGCTGCTGATCACCCTGCTGCTGGTGCTGGCGCCGAACCTGCTGAGTCCTTTGCCCAGCGCGGCGCTGGGTGCCGTGGTCATCGCGGCCTGCCTGAGCTTCGCCGACGTGCCCGGCATGGCCGCGCTGCGCCGGCAGCGCCGCGTGGAGTTCGCGCTGTCGATCATCAGCTTCCTGGGGGTCGCCTTCGTCGGGGTCATCGAGGGCATCGTCATCAGCATCGTGCTGGCCATGCTGGTGCTGGTGTGGAACACCTGGCATCCGTACTACGCGGTCCTGGCTCGCGTCGACGGTCGCAAGGGCTATCACGACGTGGCGCGCCACCCCGAGGGCCGGTTCGTTCCGGGGCTGGTGATCTTTCGCTGGGACGCGCAGCTGTTCTTCGCCAACGCCGAGATCTTCCGCGAGCGCGTGCTGACGGCGGTGGAGCATGCACCCGGCGCCACGCGATGGGTGCTCGTGGCCGCCGACGCCATCAGCAACATCGACATCACGGCCGCGGAATCGCTGACCGAACTCGACCGGGAACTCGGCGAGCGAGGCATCGAGCTGCATTTCGCCGGGCTCAAGGGGCCGGTGAAGGACCTGCTGGCGCGCTACGGGCTGGCCGGCACCTTCGGCGCCGAGCGCTTCACCCCGACGGTGGGCAGCGGCGTCAACCTGTACCGCAGCCGGCACACGGTGGACTGGAAGGACTGGGACGAGGTCTAGCAGCGGCCCCCGGCACTCAGGCGTTCTCGATCAGGATTTCCTCGATCGTTCGGGCGGCACGTTTGCAGCCGTCCAGCACGGCTTCCTGCGTGAAATAGAAGCGCCGCATCTTCATCGCATGCCAGGCTTCGGCCTCGCCGCCCTCCTGCCGGAACAGCTTGGTCACGGCCTCGCGCATCAAGGTGCTGCAGCGGCTCTCGAGCGCGTCGACCTCGCGGCACAGCTCCACGACTTCCGCTGCGCGTTTGCGATCGGCCAGCGCGAGCACGGCGCGATTCAGGCGCAGGCATGCATCCGCGCCCAGCGATGCCATCGTGCGCGCCTCGGCGGTGGACGCGTTGATGCTGTACATGGCGATCGCGTTGGCCGCGCTCTGCAGCGTGTCGAGCACCCGGTCGAGGTCCAGGATCAGCGTGTGCAGCTGGTCTCGATTGATCGGGGTGATGAACGACTCGTACAGCAGGTGGATGAAGTCGGCCTTGAGGCTGTCGGCGCTGGTCTCGTTGACGTTGACTTCCTCGATCAGCGCCTCGGGCCGCTCGAGCGGATTGCCCAGGCCGGTGATCAGGCGCAGCGCGGCGTTGGCGCCGGCCACGAGCCGGTCGGTGTGCGCGGCCAGCAGCTCGAAGAAGGCGGCGCGCCTGGGAATGACGGTCTCGAACATTCGCGTGGTGGCCAGGTCGCGGTCAGAGGAAGCTGCGGCCGATGGCCCAGAACAGCGCGGCGATCAGCCCCGCGGCCGGGATCGTGAGCACCCAGGCGACGACGAGGTTGAAGGTCACCGCCCAGCGCACCGCCTTCACGTCCTGCGCGGTGCCGACGCCGACGATCGAGCCGGTGATCGTGTGCGTCGTGGACACCGGGATGCCCCCCAGGGTGGCCAGGCCCAGGCTGATGGCGCCGCCCATGGACGCGCACGAGCCGCTCACCGAGTTCAGCTTCGTGATCTTGCTGCCCATGGTCTTGACGATGCGCCAGCCGCCCAGGTAAGTGCCCCACGCGATGGCGCCGTAGCAGGCGTAGACGACCCACATCGGCAGGGTCTGCACGTCGGCGGTGGCGGCACCTGCGGTGATCATCAGAAGCCAGACGATGCCGATCGTCTTCTGCGCGTCGTTGCCGCCGTGGCCCAGGCTGTAGGCGCCGGCGGCCACCAGCTGGCCGATCCTGAAGTAGCCGCTGGCCTGGTACGGCGTATGGTTGCGGAACACCCAGGCCACCAGCACCATCAGCATGCCGCCGATGAAGAAGCCCACCATCGGCGAAATGACGATGAAGGCGAGTATCTTGCCGAACCCGCTCCACAGGATCGGGTCCGGCCCGCCCGCCTTGGCCACCGTGGCGCCCACCAGTCCGCCCACCAGCGCGTGCGACGACGACGAGGGAATGCCGTAGTACCAGGTGATGACGTTCCAGGCCAGCGCCCCCATCAGCGCGCCGAAGATCACCACGTGGTCGACGAACTGCGGGTCCACCGTCCCCTTGCCGATGGTGGCGGCCACCTTCAGCTGGAACACCCACAGTGCCGCGAAGTTGAACGCGGCCGCGAACAGGACCGCCTGCCTGGGCGTGAGCGCGCCCGTGGCGACGATGGTCGAGATCGAGTTGGCGCCGTCGTGGAATCCGTTCATGAAGTCGAACGCCAGCGCGACGACGACCAGAAGGGCCAGCGCCCACACGCTGATGGTGAGATGGTCCAATGCGTCGCGCCTTCGATCAGGAGTTTTCGATCAGGATTTCTTCGATTGTCTTGGCCGCGTCTTCACAGCGGTCCAGCACCTCTTCCTGCAACGCGTAGAACTCGCGCATCTTCAGTGCCGTCCACACGGGGCAGCCGCCGCCGAACAGGCCGGTGATCGCCTGGCGCTGCACGCGATCGGCCTGGGATTCGATGCTGTCGATTTCCTTGCACAGGTCCATCGCCGTCTGCCTGTGCTCCTTGTCCGGCAGTGCGATCACCGCGCGGTTCAGTCGCATGCAGGCGTCGGCGCCGAGCGCCGCCAGCTCGCGCGCCGCGGCCGTGGACTCCTGGATGTTGTACATGCCGACCGCGTTGGCGACGTCCTGCAGCGCGTTGAGCACCAGGTCGAGCTCGATGCACAGGGCATGGATCTGATCGCGGTTGATCGGTGTCGTGAACGAGCGGTGCAGCAGCGTGATGACCTCGGCCTTGATCTTGTCGGCGCTCTGCTCGTTCGTGTTGACCTCGGCCACCAGGACGGTGATGTCCTCGGCACCGGTGCCCAGGCCATTGATCAGCCGCAGCGTGGCGTTGGCGCCCGCGACCACGCGGTCGGAGTGGGCAGCCAGCAGTCTGAAGAACTCCTTGCGCTGGGGCATGAGACTGCTGAACATCGCGGCTGCTCCTGTGCCTTCCCCGAACCGGGCCGCCGGGTCGAGCCGAATCCGTGTGGTCGTGATTCGGATCGCGGAGCATCTTACGGTCGCGACCCGTGCCCGGCGTTGACGCAGGACAAACTCCGGCCGGTTGGCGCAGCGGGGAGCTGACGGCCCTCCGGTTGGCGGCTCGGCCGGCGGGACGGGCGGACATGCGGACGTGCGGGCCACGAGGGCGCGTGGACTCCCGCCAGGCCTGGCCGATCGCCCCGACTCAGGCGGCCATCCGCCCGACGAAGGGGATCGGCGCGATCTTCAGCGCGGCGGGTTGATCACCACGTACTGCACCGACGTGCCGTAGTACTGCGGCTGGTACCAGACCGACCCGCACTGCTGGTACAGCACCGCACCGATCTGGACCGGATAGCACGCGGGCGGCAGCGTCGGCGTCATCGAGCCGACGATCGCGCTGGTCACCGCGACGGTGGTCGCCACCGCGGCGACGGTCGCGATCGGGTGGTTGTCCCGGTCGACGTCCACGTCCACGTCGACATGCCGGTTGGCGTTGACGTTGACGTTCTGGTTGACGTTCCTGTTGCTGTTGACGTTGACGTTGCGGTTCTGGTTGTTGTTGACGTTCTTGTTCACGTTGGTGCGCGTCGAATTCTTGGCCTGCGGGCCCGCCAGAACAGGCTGCGCAAGCATCAGGGCCGTCAGGCCGGCGACCACGACGGACAGTACGGCCTTCGAAGCCGGGCGAATGGATCTCATGGGGTGGGCTCCTTGCGTCACTTGGCCGCGGACAATGGGGCGATCTCGATCTTCTTGGCGCCTGCAGGAGGCGCGAAGGCGAAGGTCGACGCGGGGATCGCCGAGGCCACGTCCCACTTCAGCGTCGCCGTGTACTGCGGCTGCGACGGCTCGTCGGTGGTGGTGACCACCAGCTTGCACGGCAGCGGGTTCTTGCCCTTGGCGATCCACACCTGCCAGTCGACGTTCGCCTGCCGATACGCGTAGTGGTCGCAGTCGAGGCCGCCGA
>CAYGZN010000134.1:0-7932 GCA_964354355.1 uncultured Burkholderiaceae bacterium
TGCAGCGCGGCTACGACCAGCTGATCCACGACGTGGCGATCCAGAACCTGCCGGTGGTCTTCGCGCTGGACCGAGCCGGGCTGGTGGGTGCCGACGGAGCCACCCATGCCGGCGCCTACGACTTCGCGTACCTGCGCTGCATCCCCAACATGGTCGTGCTGGCGCCGTCCGACGAGAACGAGTGCCGCCAGATGCTCTACACCGCGTTCCGCCACGACGGCCCCAGCGCCGTGCGCTACCCGCGCGGCGCCGGCGCGGGGGTGGCGGTCAAGCCCGACCTGACCGAGATCCCGATGGGCAAGGCCGATCTGCGCCGCAAGGGGCGCCGGCTCGCGATGCTGGCCTTCGGCTCGATGGTCCAGCCGGCGCTGGCTGCGGGCGACGCGCTGGACGCGACCGTCGTGAACATGCGCTGGGTCAAGCCGCTGGACACGGATCTGCTGATCGAACTGGCCCGCACCCACGACGCGTTCGTCACGCTCGAGGAGCACGCGGTCATGGGGGGCGCCGGCAGCGCGTGCGCCGAGGCGCTGGCCGCTGCGGGGATCAACAAGCCCATCCTGCAACTGGGGCTGAAGGACCACTTCATCGACCACGGGGACCCGGGGCTGCTGCTGCGACTCGAGGGGCTCGACGCGGCCGGCATCGAGGCGTCGGTGCGCGATCGATTCCCGGATCTGCTGGCCTCCGACGGCGCGCCGCGGCTGGTGGTCAACCGCTAGGGCGCCGGCGTGAACTCCCGGGATCCCGCTGCCGAGGGCGAACCGCTGTCGCGGTCCATGCCCGACGTGCAGCGGGGGTCGGACGACCGGCGCCTGCCGATCCAGCGCGTCGGCGTGCGCGGCCTGCGCTACCCGATGAGCTGGCGCGCCGGTGAGCGCGACGTGCCGACGGTGGCGGTCTGGGGCCTGTACGTGGCGCTGCCCGAGGACGTCAAGGGCACCCACATGTCGCGCTTCGTCGCGCTGCTCGAAGGGTCCGCGCAGCGCATGTCGCTCGACGGCCTGCCCGCGCTGCACGCGCGGATGCTCGAGCTGCTCGAGGCCGAGCACGGCCGCATCGAGCTGGCGTTCCCGCTGTTCGTGCGCAAGACCGCGCCGGTCTCGGGTGTCGACAGCCTGCTCGACTACGACGTGTCGGTCGACATCGACGGCGGGCGCCACCACGCCGCGATGCGGGTCCAGGTCGTGGTGCCGGTGACCAGCCTGTGTCCGTGCTCCAAGTCGGTGGCCGAGTACGGCGCGCACAACCAGCGCTCGCACGTGACCGTGTCGGCCCGATTGCGGCGCGGGGCATCGGTGGACGTGCAGGCACTGATCGAGGCCGTCGAGCGCCAGGCGTCGTCGCAGCTGTACGGGCTTCTCAAGCGCGTCGACGAGAAGTTCGTCACCGAGCAGGCCTACGACAATCCCAAGTTCGTCGAGGACCTGGTGCGCGACGTCGCCGCCGCGGTGCGCGCGACCGCCGGGGTCGAAGGCTTCGTCGTCGAGGCCGAGAATTTCGAGTCGATCCACAACCACTCGGCCTACGCGCGCATCGAGGCCTGATCGGGCACGCCGCCCGGGCGCGCGCCAGGCCCGCCCGCGTCGGGCGGCGCGCGTCGGGCGGCGCGTGGCGCGCTTCAGTAGCGCTTGGTCAGCACCAGTCGTTCGCCGTCGTGGCGCATCTCCATGCGCCGCAGGAAGCTCATGCCGAGCAGCGCGTGTGTGCCCAGGCCGTCCTGCACGATCGCGTCGACCTGGTGCGCGACGACGCCGCCCAGCGCGACGCTGTCCAGGCGCACCAGCCGCGCGCGGACCTGGCCGTTGGCGGTCGTGACGACGACCGGGCGGCCCTGTGCGACGTCGATGCCGGCCTGCCGCGCGAACTCGCTCGACACGGTGACCGCACTGGCGCCGGTGTCCACCAGGAAGGTGACTGCCGCGCCGTTGATCGTGCCGCGCGCCAGGTAGTGGCCGCGCGTGTCCGGGCTGAGCACGACCTGTCGGTTCGTGTCCGGCGCCGCGCGCATCGGTGCTGCGCCCACACTGGCGCTCACGCGCTGGCCGTCGATCTCGAGCACGGCCCCGTTGGCGTCGGTCGCGAGCACACGCACGCCCTGGCGGGTCGCGCCGACCGGCACCGTGTGCGGGCCGTCGCCGTCGATCACCAGCACCGCCTTGCCGGAAAAAACTCCCACCACCGCGACGTTGGTGGCGCCAACGCACGCGGGGGTGAGAAAGAGAACACCAAGGAGAGAATGAAGAAAAGAACGCACGAGCCATCACCCGTTGGAAACGCGTCGAGTCATCGCCCGCAAAACCATTCTCGCTCCGGCGCCGCGCGCGTGGTGCGCCGTCCGTCGGAGTGCCGTGCCCGGCCGATCGGCTGCGGGCTTGCCGGCCGCGCCAGGGTCGCGTTGCTGCACTGCACGCCGCGCCGGGTCCTTCAGCGGGCGTAGCCGGGCCGGTCGCCGCCGGGCCGGTCGCCGCCCGGCATCCAGCCCATGCGCAGGATCAGGTCGGCGGTCGCCTGCGCGCCTTCACGGGTCCAGCCTCCGTCATCGATCGAGGCGAGCGCTTCGGCGGGGCTCATCAGCGTGATCGACTGGTGCTCGCCGTCGGCCGCGCGCGGCACGAACTCGGGCGGCAGCGCCAGGTCGAACAGGTCCAGGCGTTCGCGGTGCAGCACGTCGAGGCCGTCGTCGGTGGTCCGATAGCACGACTCGAGCACGCCGGCGCGCCGGGCCCGGCGCGCCAGGTCGGCAGGGATCGCCGCCTCCTCGGCGCACTCGCGGACCAGCGTCGCGCCGGGCGCGTCGAACCCGGGAATCCCGCCACCGACCAGCGTGTCCAGTCGTCCGGGGTCGACCGGCTTGCTGTCGGCGCGCCGGGCGACCCAGATCAGCGGCCCCGCCGCCGTCAGCACGTAGACGTTGGCCAGCACCGAACGCAGCGTCAGGCCCAACGGGCGCAGCATCGCGCGCTCGACACCGAGCAGCGGCCGGCCGTCGTCGTAGACGACCACGCGCTCGTCGCGCCAGCCCGCCACCCCCCAGCGGCGCCGCGCCTCGTGCGCCCAGCGCGCGACGGCGACCGAGCGGGCCGTGAACGTGTGCAGCGCCGGCAGCAGCGCGATTGCGCCGGCGTGCACAACGAAAGGCGTCGGCTCGAGCAGGGCCCGCTGCGCCCACGTCTGGCCCAGCCAGCCGACGCGCGCGGCGGCGACGACCAGCGGGCGCATGCCCGCGGCAGCCTGCTCGTGCGCTGCCGACACGGGCCGCGCAGTCGTCAGTCGCGGAAGTTGGAGAACGACAGCGGCAGTTCGGCGCACTCCTTGCGCACCAGCTGGATCGCCGACTGCAGGTCGTCGCGCTTGGCGCCGGCCACCCGCACGGCCTCGCCCTGGATCGACGCCTGCACCTTGAGCTTGGCGTCCTTGATCAGCCTGACGATCTGGCGGGCCGTGTCGGACGGCACGCCGTGGCGCACCGTGATCACCTGCTTGACCTTGTCGCCGCCGATCCGCTCGAGCTTGCCGTAGTCGAGGAAGCGCACGTCCAGGCTGCGCTTGGCGAACTTGGCCAGCAGCACGTCGCGCACCTGCCCGAGCTTGAAGTCGTCGTCGGCGAACGCGGTCAGCTGCCTGTCGGCGAGTTCGACGCGGGCGTCCGAGCCCTTGAAGTCGAACCGGTTCGCGATCTCCTTGTTGGCCTGGTCGAGCGCGTTGCGCACTTCGACCAGGTTGGCCTCGCAGGTGACGTCGAATGAAGGCATGGTCGGTTGCTCAGGTTAGCCATTTCTCGAAGAACATCGCCCGTCCCATCGCGGGATCGAGCTGGTAGGCGGCGAATCCCGCCTTGCGGTAGAGCGCGATGGCGCCGGTGTTGCCCTCGAGCACCTCGAGGGTCAGTTTGCAGCAGCCGCGCTCGCGCGCGATCGCCTCGGCGGCCTGCAGCAGGCGCCGCCCGACGCCGCACCCCTGCAAGGTGGCAGTGACCGCGATGTCGTGCACGTTCAGCAGCGGCCGCGCCTTGAAGGTCGACACGCCCTCGAAGCAGTTGACGAGCCCGACCGGTTGCTCGCCCGCCCAGGCGAGCAGGCCGACGTAGTGCGTGCGCTCGGCCAGCATCGCCGGCAGCCGCGCGCGCGCGTCGGCTGCCAGCGGTTGGCCGCCGCCGTTCGCGCTGCGCGCGTATTCGTCGAGCAGCGCAAGCAGCGCCTGCGCGTGCCGCGCGTCGCGCGCGTCGACGCGCTCGATGTGCACCGCGGCACCGGCGGCTGGCTTGGCGTGCGCCTGGCTCGGGCGGTCCATCGGCTCGCCGCGCTCACGCGCCCTTGCGCCCCGTGCCCGCGCGCCTGCCGCCGGCGCGCGCCCCGGCGCTGCGGGCGGCGGCCTTGTTGCCGGCGATTCGCATGCGCAGCGCGTTCAGCTTGATGAAGCCGCCCGCGTCGGCCTGGTCGTAGGCGCCGCCGTCGTCGTCGAAGGTCGCGATCCGGGTGTCGAACAGCGAGTCGTCCGACGTGCGGCTGGTCACGATCACGTTGCCCTTGAACAGCTTGACGACGACGCGGCCGTTGACCGGCTGCTGCGTGTGGTCGATCAGCACCTGCAGCGCGTGGCGCTCGGGGCTCCACCAGTAGCCGTTGTAGATCAGGCTCGCATAGCGCGGCATCAGGTCGTCCTTCAGGTGCGCGACCTCGCGGTCGAGCGTCAGCGACTCGATGGCGCGGTGCGCACGCAGCAGGATCGTGCCGCCGGGCGTCTCGTAGCAGCCGCGCGACTTCATGCCGACGTAGCGGTTCTCGACCAGGTCCAGCCGACCGACGCCGTGCTTGCCGCCGAGCCGGTTCAGTTCGGTCAGCAGCGCCGCGGCGCCCAGCTTGCGCCCGTTGACCGCGACCGGGTCGCCGCGCACGAAGTCGATCTCGACGAACTCGGGCTTGGCCGGCGCCTTTTCGGGCGACACCGTCAGGCGCCACATGTCCTCGGACGGCGCCTTCGCTGGATCCTCGAGCACGCCGCCCTCGAACGAGATGTGCAGCAGGTTGGCGTCCATCGAATAGGGCGCCTCGCCCTTGCGCTTCTTGTAGTCGACCGGGATCCCGTGCTGGTCGGCATAGGCCAGCAGCTTGTCGCGCGACAGCAGGTCCCACTCGCGCCACGGCGCGATGATCTTCACGTTGGGCATCAGCGCGTAGGCGCCCAGCTCGAAGCGGACCTGGTCGTTGCCCTTGCCGGTGGCGCCGTGCGAAATGGCGTCGGCCTTCTCCCTGCGCGCGATCTCGACCAGGCGCTTGGCGATCAGCGGTCGCGCGATCGACGTACCCAGCAGGTACTCGCCCTCGTACAGCGCGTTGGCGCGGAACATCGGGAACACGAAGTCGCGCACGAACTCCTCGCGCAGGTCCTCGACGTAGATCTTCTTCACGCCGAACATGTCGGCCTTGGCGCGCGCCGGCTCCAGCTCCTCGCCCTGGCCGATGTCGGCGGTGAAGGTCACGACCTCGCAGCCGTAGGTGTCCTGCAGCCATTTGAGGATCACCGAGGTGTCCAGGCCGCCGGAGTAGGCGAGCACGACTT
This sequence comes from uncultured Burkholderiaceae bacterium, assembly GCA_964354355.1. Classification (GTDB taxonomy): domain Bacteria; phylum Pseudomonadota; class Gammaproteobacteria; order Burkholderiales; family Burkholderiaceae_E; genus CAYGZN01. The sequence continues at coordinate 5,563 of CAYGZN010000134.1, forward strand.
TCTTGATCTGGGGCATTGGAGCGGCTGTCTATGAGGTGGAGGGGGCGAAGCAACGTGGGCCGAAACCGCTATTCTGCCAGCATGGGCGGGCGGGGCGGCCACCGGCACGGCCGGCGAGGCCGGTGCGCCGTGCGAGAATCGGCGCAGCGTCCACAACCGATGCGGGTTCCCATGATCGAACGAAGCGCAGGCCGGATCCTGGTCGATCAGCTGCTGATCCACGGGGTTTCCCGGGCGTTCTGCGTGCCCGGGGAGAGCTACCTCGCCGTCATCGACGCGCTGTACGACGTGCGCGAGCGCATCGGGCTGGTCGTGTGCCGGCAGGAGGGCGGGGCGGCCAACATGGCCGAGGCGTGGGGCAAGCTGACCGGTGCCCCGGGCATCTGCTTCGCGACCCGCGGGCCCGGTGCGACCAACGCGTCGATCGGCGTGCACACGGCGTTCCAGGATTCGACGCCGATGATCCTGTTCGTCGGGCAGGTCGGCACCGATTTCGTCGAGCGCGAGGCGTTCCAGGAGATCGACTACCGGCGCATGTTCGGCCAGATGGCCAAGTGGGTCGCCTCGATCGACCGCGCCGACCGGATTCCCGAGTTCGTATCGCACGCGTTCCACGTGGCCACCTCGGGCCGCCCGGGCCCGGTGGTGCTCGCCCTGCCCGAGGACATGCTGGCGCAGCGCGCCACGGTGGCCGATGCGCTGGCCTTCCAGCCGGCGCGCGGCGCGCCGTCGCCGGCGCAGATCGAGCGGCTGCGGTCGATGCTCGCGCAGGCCCGCCAGCCGCTGCTGCTGGTCGGCGGCTCGTTCTGGGACGAGGAATCGCGCGAGCGGCTGCGGGCGTTCGCGCACCGCTGCGGGCTACCGGTGGCGTGCGCCTGGCGCTTCCAGGACGCCTTCGACAACGCGGACCCTCACTACGTCGGCGAGGTCGGCATCGGCATCAACCCGAAGCTCGCGCAGCGGGTGCGCGACGCCGACCTGCTGATCGCCGTCGGGGTGCGCCTGGGCGAGATGACGACCGGCGGTTACACGCTGCTCGAGTGCCCCGTGCCGCGCCAGGCGCTGGTGCACGTGTTTCCGGGGCCCGACGAGCTGGGCCGGGTCTACCGGGCCGAGCTGCCGATCGCAAGCGGCGTGCGCGAGTTCGCGTGGGCGCTCGATGCGCTGAGCGTCGACGGATCGGCTTGGGCCGCAACGCTCGCGCAGGCGCGGCAGGACTACGCGGACCACCGCGTGCCGCGCCCGCAGCCCGGTACGCTGGACTACCCGCAGGTGGTGCTGCACCTGGACAAGGTGCTGCCGCACGACGCGATCCTGACCAACGGGGCCGGCAACTTCGCGACGCCGCTGCACCGCTTCTACCGGCATCGGCGGCACAAGACGCAGCTCGCGCCCACCTCGGGCGCCATGGGCTACGCGGTGCCCGCGGCGATCGCCGCCAAGCTGTGCCACCCGCAGCGGGTGGTCGTCGCGGTCACCGGCGACGGCGACTTCCTGATGACCGGGCAGGAACTGGCCACCGCCCGGCAGTACGGGGCCGACGTGATCGTGCTGCTGGTCAACAACAGCATGTACGGCACGATCCGCATGCACCAGGAGCGCGAGTTCCCGGCGCGCGTGTACGCAACCGCGCTGACCAACCCCGACTTCGTCGCGCTGGCGCGCGCCTACGGCTGCCACGCCGAGCGCATCGAGCGCACCGCCGACTTCGCGGCGGCCTTCGAGCGGGCCCGCCAGGCCGGTCGGCCCGCGCTGCTCGAACTGGTGATCGACCCGCAGGCCATCACGGCCGGCCAGACGCTCGACGAGATCCGCGCGAAGGCGCTGGCGCGCCCGGGCTGACGTTCGAGCCGTCCGCGCGCGCCCGCCGCCGGGCGGATCAGTAGGCGTTGTCGGTGGTGCGACGGGCGCCTGGCGTCTGGCCCGGTGCGCCGGTCGCCGGCGCCGTCGTTGCCGCGGGGCCGGCGCTGCCCGACACCGGCGCGCCGCCGGCCGCGGGCGCACCACCCGCGGGCGCGGCGCAGCCGGACAGCGCAGCCGCCGCGACCGTGAGCATCGCCGCGGTCACGGGCACGATTGCGAGACGGCGGATCGCCGCCGCGGTCGCAGTGCGGGGTCGGGACGGATTCATCGGGGGTGCCCTCCGGGTGTTCGGCTTCAGCCGCGGCCGTCGGTGCAATCGAGCACCGCCGCGCCGGTGATCGAACCGCTGCGAAGCTGCGCAAGGGCGAAGTTCGCGTCACGCAGTGTATAGGTTTCGGTCTGGACCCGGAACCGGAAGCGCTCGGCCATCTGCATGAACCCCGGGCCGTCGGCGCGGGTCAGGTTGGCGATCGAGCGGACGCAGCGTTCCTGCCACAGGATCCGATA
>CAYGZN010000135.1:0-7902 GCA_964354355.1 uncultured Burkholderiaceae bacterium
CCCGTCGGTTGGCTGGCCCCGCAGCCGCCCTTCGCCAGCGGCGCCTATTGGCCGGCTTCGGTCGACGTATGAATCACATTGCTCGCCGGAAACCGGACATCAAGCGGAGTCCGGAGACTGGAATTAGCGCGGCATCTCGAACGACCTGTGATGGCCGGTCGGCGACATTCAAACGATGAAGCAAACGCGGGCAATGACCGGTTGTGGGCGTTCGAAAGGCGCGCGGCGAGATGTCCGCTTTCGGCTTCACCTCCGCGTTTGCTGCGGACGACGGTGCGCACCATGCCGTCGCTGACGGGCGGGGCCCAACGCCGTCCTGCCCTTGAAAGCATGTGCCGGCATCGGCGGTCCATAGGGGCGTGCGTCACCTGCCGGGCACCTTGCCTTGAGTCTCGACCTTCCTGATCGACTCGAGGCCGGACAGCCAGGGCAACGCCGAACGGCACCAGATCTGCACGGTCGGCACGAGCTCGGCCCGCTGCCGTGAGGTGCCCAGCCGCAGCGAGTACCACCGCGGATCGACCGGGTCGGCGCCGTGGAGCGACGTTCCGCACTCGGGACAGAACGACAGCGCGCGCGGGTGGCCGCTCTCGGCCGTCTTCACGTAGACCTTCGGCGTGCCCGAAAGCAGCCGGAAGCGGTCCTTGGGGACCAGCACGCCGAAGCGGAAGGCCGACGCGCTGCCGGTCTGGCAGTCGGTGCAGTGGCAGATCGCCACCCGCGCGGGATCGATCTCGGCCTCGTAGGTGATGTGCCCGCACAGGCATGCGCCGTCGATCTTCATGCGTGGGACGCCATCGGCTCGCGCACGGCCCGCTCCCGGTCCAGCGTCGGGCGGATCCGGGGCGACCACGCCGATACCCGATACAGCCGACGGGTCTGCGTGCCGGTATCGCCCGCCACGCCTTAGTGCGTCGTCCCGAAGTTGTCCCACAGCGCCACGTCACCCTTGCGCCACTGCCAGCGGACCTGCAGTTCGGGGGTCCGGGACAGTTCGTTGGCGAGCCTGAGGATCGGCTCGCTCTGGTCGCTGGTGTAGCCGTTCACGCGCTTGGTCCACACGTTGCCCACGAACAGGCACGGCTGGCCGGTGAACGGATGGTGGATCACCACCGAATGGGTCGCGGTCCCCTGGCCCTCGACCAGCGTGCCGATCATCGATGCGGATTTGGCCTGGTCGTGCCGCATCGCTCCGGAGAGCGTGTCGTGGTCGACGTCCAGGTTCAGGAACATCAGCTTCAGTGCGTACGGCAGCCGCTTGTAGGCCGCACGCATGCTCGCCCACATCGTGTCCGCGCCGAACGGCACCTCGTCGGCCTGCAGGATCGACATCACGGTCGGATTAGTGCCACAGCGCCTGCTGCAGCTCGGCCGCGGAATCCACGTGCAGCGCGGACAAGTGCAGTTCCTTCACGAGTCCGCAGATGTTCGGCGTGCATGGCGTCACCTTGAAGTGCTGGAACTCGGGCGCCGGACGCGCAAGAAGCGGCGCTTTGTCGGGTGCGTTCATCGTAGTCTCCGGTTTGTGTGTCGCGGCGCTGCGCGTGGTTGCGCGGTGCGTGGCTGCAACGCGGGGGCGGCGCGCCGACCCATCACGATGTTCCCATCGCCTACTGCCGCAGTCCAGCGAGTTCTCGTCGGCATGGTAGCGCCCGCCGGTGGCAATCGGCGACGCCGGACAGCTCAGCCGGGTCGCCCGCCTGCTGCACGTCACCCAGTCGGCGCTGTCCAAGGCGCTCGCCAAGATCGAGCGCTCGATCGGTGAGCCTGCTTTCGAGCGCACGGGCGCCGGCCTGGTCCCCAACCGCCGTGGCGCGACGCTCATCCGCGCCGTGCGCGCCGCCCTCGCCGACCTGGAACGCGCCGGTGACGAGCTGGAGCGCCAGGCGCGCGCGCAGGATCGCACGCTGGCCGTCGGAGCCGTGCCGCTCTATGGCGACCCGCTGGTGATCGTCGCGGCGCCCGGGCATCCGCTGGCGAGGCGGATTCGAGCGGGCTGGAGCGACTGCGTCGAACACCCCTGGGTGCTGCCACCGCCGGGCCACCCGACTCGCATCGCCTTCGAGCGCGCACTGCGGCGGGCGGGCCTGGCCTCGCCGGGTCACGTGATAGGCGTGCTGTCGAAAGACCTCGTGATCGGGCTGCTCGCCCATTCGCACGCGCTCAGCCTGGTGCCGCAGCGGCATGCTCGCGCGCTCGCGCAGTCCGGCCTGATGCAAATCGTCGCCGCGCCGCTGGCGGCGTCGCTGGGACTGTCGATGGAGGTCACGGCCTTCGTGCAGTCCGGGCGCGCCGACGCATCCGACACGCGCGCGATGCTCGAACGCCTGCGCGAGGCCGCAGGGCCGCGCAACGGCCTGGCCGATCTCGAGCAGGCCACGGCCGCTCCAGAAGCGGCAACGGCCCTTCGGGCAGATGCCTGAAGGGCCGTTCGGGATACTGGTTGCGGGGGCAGGATTTGAACCTGCGACCTTCGGGTTATGAGCCCGACGAGCTGCCAGACTGCTCCACCCCGCGTCTGTGAACTTATAACTATATCACCGATTCGGGTTGCGCTGCAAACGCCACCGGGCGCGTCATGCAGACGCGCCCGCGACGCCGCGGCGGCCGATCCCGAGGCCGCGTTCGCTGCTACACTCGTTCGCAAAACTGCCTGGCATCGATGAAATTCTGTTCTTCATGCGGCCGCGAGGTCGTCTTCGAGATCCCCGCCGGCGACAACCGCGCGCGTCACTGCTGCCGGCACTGCGGCACGATCCACTACCAGAACCCGCGGATGGTGCTCGGCACCGTCACCACGTGGGAGGACAAGGTGCTGCTGTGCAAGCGGGCCATCGAGCCCCGCTACGGGTTCTGGACGCTGCCGGCCGGCTTCCTGGAGAACGGCGAGACCACGGCCGAGGGCGCCGCGCGCGAAACCCTCGAGGAGGCCGGCGCGCGCATCGACATGGGGCCGGCGTTCTCGGTCATCGACGTCCCGCACGTCGACCAGGTCCACATGTTCTACCGCGCAACGCTGCTGCACCTGGACTTCGAGCCCGGCCCCGAGAGCCTCGAGGCGCGGCTGTTCACCGAGGCGCAGATTCCCTGGGACGACATCGCCTTTCGCACGGTGGGCCAGACGCTGCGCTGGTTCTTCGAGGACCGCAGGGCGGGCAGCTTCGACGTGCACACCGGCGCGATCCGCTACACGGCGCGTCCAACCGCCTGAGTGCTGACCTGGATCGAGCCGCACCAGCGGCTGCCCTCCCCGACGCGCGCGCTGCGCGACCCCAACGGACTGCTGGCCGCCGGCCGCGACCTGTCGCCCGCGCGACTGCTGGAAGCCTACCGCGCGGGGATCTTCCCGTGGTACAGCGCGGGCCAGCCCGTGCTGTGGTGGTCGCCGGACCCGCGGATGGTGCTGTTCGTCGACGAGTTCCGGCTCAGCCGGTCGCTGGCCAAGACGCTGCGCCGCGTGCGCCGCGATCGGCTGTGGCAGCTGACGCTGGACACGGCCTTCGCCGACGTCATGTCGATGTGCGCGCAGCCGCGGCCCGACCAGGACGGCACGTGGATCACGCCCGACATCGTGGCCGCCTACACGGGGCTGCAACGCGCGGGGTACGCGCACGCGCTCGAGGTGCGCGAGGCCGGGGTGCTGGTCGGCGGCCTGTACGGCGTGGCGATCGGGCGGATGTTCTACGGCGAGTCGATGTTCACGCGCCGCCCCGACGCGTCGAAGTGCGCGCTGGCCGCACTGGTGTGGCAGCTGCGTGCGTGCGGATTCACCATGATAGACTGCCAGCAGGCCACGATGCACCTCGCCTCGCTCGGCGCTCGCGAGATTCCCCGCGACGAATTCCTCGCCGGCATTGCACGGCTGACGGCGCAGCCCGGCCCTGACTGGAGCGCAATGCCGATGGAGTTCCCCGATGTGTAGCACGCGGCCGCAGCCGGGGCTCAGCCACCTGAACGAGTCGATCGCGACCGCATGACGCACCTCAAGGAACTGCCGTTCTCGGCGCTGCAGTTCTACGCGACTGCGCCGTACCCCTGCAGCTATCTCGGCGGCCACCAGGCCCGTTCGCAGGTCGCGACGCCAAACCACCTGATCAACGCCGACGTCTACGGCGAACTGGTGCGCTCCGGGTTCCGGCGCAGCGGCATCTTCACGTACCGGCCGCACTGCGACGGCTGCCGATCGTGCATCCCCGTGCGGGTGCCGATCGCGCAGTTCGTGCCCGACCGCAGCCAGCGGCGCGCGTGGCGCCGGCACCGGCCGCTGCGCACGCTGGTCGCGCGCCTGGGGTTCGCCGCCGAACACTACGAGCTGTACCTGCGCTACCAGTCCAGCCGGCACGCCGGCGGCGGCATGGACCACGACAGCCGCGAGCAGTACGCGCAGTTCCTGCTGCAGAGCAAGGTCAACACCCGGCTGGTCGAGTTCCGCGATCCGGACGGCACGCTGCGGATGGTGTCGATCATCGACCTGCTCGACGACGGCCTGTCCTCGGTCTACACCTTCTTCGACACCGACGTCGACGGCGCGAGCTTCGGCACCTACAACGTGCTGTGGCAGATCGAGCAGTGCCGCCAGCTGGGCCTCGCGCACCTGTACCTGGGCTACTGGATCGCGCAGAGCCCCAAGATGGCCTACAAGGCCCGCTTCAGGCCGATCGAGCAGCTGCTCGACGGCCGATGGCAAGCGCTGGCGTGAGCCTGTACCCGCTCGCACGCCCGCTGCTGTTCGCGCTGGACCCCGAGCAGGCGCACGACCTGACGCTGGCGTCGGTCGACCTGATGGCCGCGACCGGTGCGCTGCGGCTGGCCACGGGCGCACGCGTGAAGGACCCGGTGGAGCTGATGGGGCTGCGCTTCGGCAACCGGATCGGCCTGGCCGCAGGCCTGGACAAGAACGGCGCGCACATCGGCGCTTGGGCGCAGATGGGCTTCGGCTTCGTGGAGGTCGGCACGGTGACGCCGCGCGCGCAGCCGGGCAACGCGCGCCCGCGGGTGTTCCGGCTGCCCGCCCGGCGGGCGCTGATCAACCGGATGGGCTTCAACAACGACGGGCTCGACGCGTTCGTGGCCAACGTCGAGCGCCAGCGCGGGCAGCTTGCGCAGCACGCGATCCTGCTCGGGCTGAACATCGGCAAGAACGCCGACACCCCGATCGCGAACGCCAGCGACGACTACGTGGCCGGGCTGTCGCGGGTGTGGCCGGTCGCCGACTACGTGACCGTCAACGTGTCGTCCCCCAACACACAGCACCTGCGCCAGCTGCAGGGTGCCGACGAGCTCGCCCACCTGCTGGGCACGCTGGACCGCGCGCGCGGCGCGCTGACGCGCCGGCACAAGCGCACGGTGCCGGTGCTGCTCAAGATCGCACCCGACCTGGACGACGAGCAGATCGAAGCGATTGCCGCCGCCCTCGTGCGACACCGCATGGACGGCGTGATCGCGACCAACACGACGCTGTCGCGCACCGCCGTCCAGGGCCAGCCGCACGCGCAGGAAGCGGGCGGACTGTCGGGCGCCCCGGTGCTGGAGCCCTCGAACCGCGTGATCCGCGCGCTGCGCCAGCAGCTGCCCGCGGGCTTTCCGATCGTCGGCGTGGGCGGCGTGATGTCGGGCGCCGACGCGGCGACCAAGCTCGAAGCCGGGGCGGACCTGGTGCAGCTCTACACCGGGCTGATCTACCGCGGCCCCGGGCTCGTCAGGGAGTGCGCGCTGGCGCTTCGCACGGCGGCGGCCCGGCGCCGGACAGGCGGGACATCGCCGCGTTGAGCTGGATCGGCTGTCCGTGCGGCGTCTTCTCGGCGGCCGTGCGCCACGCCTGGCGCAGCGAGGCCAGCGCCAGCGGAGCGGCCAGCCCCTTGTCGATCAGCAGGCGCTCGAGCGCAGCGACCCAGTGCACCCAGTAGGTGTCGCCGCGATCCGGGTCGCCGGCGGCCTGCGCGTCGGCGATCGCGCGCGACAGGTAGGCAGCCCATTCGGCCCACTGGAACACGCCGCGCTCGTGCAGGCGAACGGTCATCGCGAACGCCTGGGCCTGCCACGGTTCGGTGAACGCCGGCTCGTCGGGAACCGGCAGGAGCGGCCCGGTCACGCTGGCTCCAGGTAGGGTTCCCAGCAGTCGACGCACACGCTCGACGCGGTCGTGTCGGGGCCCCACAGGTCGCGCGCATCGAAGCGCACGGTGTACAGCCACTGGGGCTGCGCGCCCAGCCCCTGCGCGTGGGCGTCCGGGTACACGTGCGCACCGTGCACGGACTCGATGGTGCCCGGCCGTCCGCGCACGTAGCGCGGCAGCCGCGTGTGCGACACCGGGTTCATCAGCCGGGTCCGGACCGCGTCGCCGGCCCGATAGCGCGCGGGCGCCGTCGCCTCGCGACCGGTCGGTGAGCCGCGCGCAAGCGTGGCCGCGACGTCGGCAGCGGCCAGCGTGCGTTCGACCCGGACCGGCGCGCGGCGCGACCGCCCGTCGCCGAGCTCGTCCGCGCCGACCAGCCCGCGGGCCAGCAGCATTTGCTCGAGCGCGTCGAACCAGATGCGGTAGTAGCTGCTCGACAGGTAGTGAGCCGGCGGCAGGCTCTCGCGCGCGGCCCGCGACATGTCCAGGTTCCACGCGCCGGTGGCCCCCATGGCGAGCGTCAGCGCGAACGCACGGCGCTCCCACGCGTCGTGGAACGCGGGCTCGTGCCGCTCGGGCACCACGCGCCCGAACCCCTGCTGGCCGCCGAGGTCGTGCGGCCCGTTCACGCGCCGGCTCCCGCTGCCGCATCCGGTTCGAGCGGCAGCCGGGCCAGCCCCGTGCCGATCATCGAGTCGCGCGTGACCAGCTGCGCCAGTCGATCCACGTCCCAGCCTTCGGTCTGCGGCGGACGCATCGGCAGCACGAGGTAGCGCAGCTCGGCCGTCGAGTCCCAGACCCGGATCGCGGTCGAGCGGGGCAGCGCGACGCCGAAGTCGGCCAGCACGCCACGCGGGTCGATGACGGCGCGCGAGCGGTAAGGCGCCGACTTGTACCAGACCGGCGGCAGGCCCAGGACCGGCCACGGGTAGCACGAGCACAGCGTGCACACGACCATGTTGTGCGTGTCGGGGGTGTTGGCCAGCGCAACCAGGTGCTCGCCCTGGCGTCCGCTGTAGCCCATGTCGGCGATCGCGGCGGTGGCGTCGCGCAGCAGCCACTCGCGGTACCCCGCGTCGTGCCAGGCGCGCGCCACCACCCGTGCGCCGTTGTGCGGCCCGACCCGGTGCTCGTAGGTCTCGATCAGCGCATCGAGCGCCGCCGGGTCGACGTAGCCCTTGGCGACCAGCAGCGTCTCGAGCGCGCGAACCCGCAACTCCATCTCGGACAGTTCGCTGCCCCCGCCGTGATCGCCCGCCATGTCCGCCCCTGTCCGCCGTGACCCCACCGCGCAGCGGCAACGATAACCGATCGGCGCGGCGTGACACAATCGGCCGCGTGAGCACCGAACGCGCGCGCCCGCCCGCTGCCCCGCACGCTGCCCCGCACGCTGCGCAGCGCGCTGCGCCGCCCGCTGCGCCGCCCGCCCCGCCGGCGGACGGTCCGCCCCCGGCCGACATCGTGCTGTGCACGCTGAACGCGCGCTACAGCCACGCGTCGCTCGGGCTGCGCTGCCTGTACGCGAACCTCGGCGGCCTGCAGCAGCGCGCGCGCATCGTCGAATTCACCGTCGCCACGCCGATCGAGGCGATGGTGCACCGGATCCTCGCGCTGTCGCCGCGCGTGCTGGGGCTGGGGGTGTACATCTGGAACGTATCGCAGACGACCGCGCTGCTGCGTGCGCTGCGCACGGCAGCGCCACGACTGCACGTGGTGCTGGGCGGTCCCGAGGTCAGCCACGAGCTCGACGGACAGGCGATCGCCGCGCTGGCCGATCACGTGATCAC
>CAYGZN010000136.1:0-7854 GCA_964354355.1 uncultured Burkholderiaceae bacterium
CTACGCGCCGCACTACGCGGTGGCGCTGTACCTGTCGGACGTCCAGGTGTTTCGCGCGCGCAAGTACTGACGGCCGCGCCGGCCGCGCAGCCCGCTCAGAACGGCTCGAACGCGGGCATCGCCACCAGGTCGGTCGCGCCGGGGTCGACGCCCGCCTGGAACAGCAGCGTCGTGGCCTGGCCGCGATGGTGCGTCTGGTGGTTGAAGAAGTGCGACAGCAGCGGCCCCACCTGGTAGCGCTGCGGCTCGCCGCGCAGGTTGGCGTAACTGAGCACGCGGTCGAGATCGGTGAAGATCAGCTCGTCGCACCAGTCGACGATCAGCTTGTCGATGCGCGCGCGCATCGGGGCGAGCCCGGGCAGGTCCTGCGCGAGCAGCTCGCGCAGCGCCGCCGGGCGCGGCAGCCACGGATCGGCCTCGCGCAGCCGGTCCCAGTGCCCGGGCAGCTCGAAGCGGCGCAGCCAGATCGAGTCGCCGACCACGAGGTGATTCAGCGTGCCCAGGATCGAGCCGAAGAACGCGCCGCGATCGGCGAGCACGGCCTCGGCCGGCAGCTTCGCGGCGGCCTCGTACACGCGTTCGTTCACCCACCGGTTGTAGGCGGCCATCATTCGGACGTGGCGCAGCGCATCCATCTTGGCGGTTCCCCTTCAGCCTTCGCGCTTGAGCGCAGGAAACAGGATCACGTCCCGAATGCTCGGGCTGTCGGTGAGCAGCATCACCAGGCGGTCGATGCCGATGCCGCAGCCGCCGGTCGGCGGCATGCCGTGCTCGAGCGCCCGGATGTAGTCCGCATCGTAGAACATCGCCTCGTCGTCGCCGGCGTTCTTGGCTTCGACCTGCTGCTGGAACCGCGCCGCCTGGTCCTCGGGGTCGTTGAGCTCCGAGAAGCCGTTGGCCAGCTCGCGGCCCGCGATGAAGAGTTCGAAGCGCTCGGTGACGCCGGGCCTGGTATCGGAGGCCCGCGCCAGCGGCGAGACCTCGACCGGGTAGTCGACGATGAACGTGGGCTCCCACAGCCTGGATTCGGCCGTCTCCTCGAACAGCGCCAGCTGCAGCGCGCCCAGCCCGGCGTGGCGGTGACGCACGTCGGTGACGTCCACCCCCAGCCGTTTCAGCTCGGCCCGCAGGAACGCCTCGTCGGCCAGCTGCGATGCGCGGTAGTGCGGCGCATGCCGGCCGATCGCCTCGGCGATCGTCAGCCGCGCAAACGGGGCCCCCAGGTCGAGCTCGCGGCCCTGGTACTGCAGCCGCGTCGTGCCGCAGCCCGCTTGCGCCGCGTCACGGATCACGGCCTCGGTGAAGTCCATCAGCCAGCGGTAGTCGGTGTACGCGGCGTAGAACTCCATCATCGTGAACTCGGGGTTGTGCCGCGGGCTGATCCCCTCGTTGCGGAAGTTGCGGTTGATCTCGAACACCCGCTCGAAGCCGCCCACGATCAGGCGCTTGAGGTACAGCTCGGGGGCGATGCGCAGGAACATCTGCTGGTCGAGCGCGTTGTGGTGGGTCACGAACGGCTTGGCCGCGGCGCCGCCGGGAATCGGCTGCAGCATCGGCGTCTCGACCTCGAGGAAGCCGCGCTCGGTCATGAACCGGCGGATGGCACCGATCGCCGCGCTGCGCGCCACGAAGGTGTGCCGGGTCTCGTCGGACACGATCAGGTCGACGTAGCGCTGGCGGTAGCGGGTCTCCTGGTCGGCCAGGCCGTGGAACTTGTCGGGCAGCGGTCGCAGCGCCTTGGCGAGCAGCCGCACGCCGGCGCACCGCACCGACAGCTCGCCCTTGAGCGTCTTGAACAGCGTGCCTTCGGCCGCGACGATGTCGCCGAGGTCCCAGTGCTTGAACACTTCGTGCTGAGGCGCGCCGACGCCCTCGTCGTTGAGCCACAGCTGCATGCGCCCGGTCGCGTCCTGGATCGTCGCGAAGCTCGCCTTGCCCTGCACCCGCTTGAGCATCATGCGCCCGGCGAGCGACACGCGCACCGCCTGCGCCTGCAGCGCTTCGCGCGACTGCCCGTCGTACGCGGCCAGCAGCGCACCGGCGCGGTCGGCCGGCACGAAGTCGTTCGGAAACGGCTGGCCGGACTCGCGCAGGCGCGCCAGCTTGGCACGCCGCTCGGCGACGATCGGGTTCTCGTCGTGGCCCGCGGGCAGCGGCGAGTCGAGGGGAGCCTGAGGGCGGTCGGAGGACACGGCTCAGACTCCCTGCTTCAGCGCGGCGCTGATGAACGTGTCGAGGTCGCCGTCCAGCACGGCCTTGGTATTGCTGATCTCGACGTTGGTGCGCAGATCCTTGATCAGCGACTTGTCCAGGATGTACGAGCGGATCTGGTGGCCCCAGCCGATGTCGGTCTTGGCCGCCTCCACCTTGTCCTGCTCGGCCTGGCGCTTGCGCAGCTCGTGCTCGAACAGGCGCGAGCGCAGCATCGTCATCGCCTCGTCCTTGTTGCGGTGCTGCGAGCGGTCGTTCTGGCACTGCACGACGATGTTGGTCGGCAGGTGCGTGATGCGCACCGCCGATTCGGTCTTGTTCACGTGCTGCCCCCCGGCGCCCGACGCACGGAACACGTCGATGCGCAGGTCGGCGGGGTTGATGTCGATCTGGATCGAGTCGTCGACCTCGGGGTACGCGTAGACCGACGCAAACGAGGTCTGGCGCATGTCCCCCGCGCCGAACGGCGACTTGCGAACCAGCCGGTGCACGCCGGTCTCGGTGCGCAGGTGGCCGTACGCGTAGTCGCCGTCCACCTTGATCGTTGCGCCCTTGATGCCGGCGGTCTCGCCGGCGGATTCCTCCAGCACGTCGGCGGCGAAGCCCTTGCGCTCGCAGTAGCGCAGGTACTGGCGCAGCAGCATCTGGGCCCAGTCCTGGGCCTCGGTGCCGCCCGCGCCGGCCTGGATCTCGACGAAGCAGTTGTTGGCGTCGGCCTCGTGCGAGAACATCCGGCGGAACTCCAGCGCCTCGACCTTCGCCTGCAGCGCGTGCACGTCGGACTCGACCGAGGCGAGCATCGAGTCGTCGGACTCGTCGCGGGCAATCGTGAACAGCTCGCTGCTGTCGGCGAGCCCGCTGCCGATCTCGCCGACGCCCGACACGACGTTCTCGAGCGCCTTCTTCTCGCGGCCCAGCGCCTGGGCGCGCTGCGCGTCGTTCCAGACGTCGGGGGCCTCGAGCTGCGCGTTGACCTCCTCGAGTCGGTCCTTCTTCAGGTCGTAGTCAAAGATACCCCCGAAGATCGTCGAGCCTGCGGCGCAGGTCGGCAATCAGGGATTCGATCTGGTTGAGGCGTTCGGCATCCATTCGGGCGGGCTCTGCGGCAATCGCTGAAGCCCGCCATTCTAGCCGAGCCGCGCTGCCTTCCGGCCGCCGCGTGCGCAGACGCCCGTATCGATCAGGGGCGCGCGGCGCCGGTCAGGCCCGTCCGGGCGGCGCGTCGACGTGCTTCACGATCAGCGAGATCCCCTCGGGGCCGTTCCACGCGTCACGCTGCAGCTGGTAGACGAAGGTCGCGTCGGCGTCGACCGGTTCGGTCCGCCCGAACGCGATCGCCGGCAGCCGGCGGCGGCCGCGAAGCAGCTCGAGCTTCAGGTGCCGGCCCTGGATCAGCCGCTGGTTGCCGACACGGAACGCATCGGCGAACAGCGGCGTGGCGAACCCCTGGCCCCAGACCTCGTGCTCGATCTCTGCAGCGCTGGCCGCGCACAGCTCGTCGTCGGCCAGCCCGCCGTCGGTCTCGAGCACCGGCGAGAAGGCCGCGGGGTCGGCCATCTCGCGCGCGGCCGCCTCGAAGGCCCGCGTGAATCGCTCGAGGTCGGCCTCGGCCAGGCTCAGGCCTGCGGCCATCGCGTGGCCGCCGAATCGCGGCAGCAGGCCCGGCGAGCGCCGCTCGACGAGATCGAGCGCGTCGCGCAGGTGCAGCCCCGCGATCGAGCGGCCCGAGCCCTTGAGCATGCCGGGGCTGCGGTCGTCGCGCGCGAACGCGAACGCCGGGCGGTTGAAGCGCTCCTTGAGCCGCGCGGCGACCAGCCCGATCACGCCCTGGTGCCAGTTCGCACGGAACGCGACGATGCTGCACGCGGCGGGGTCCGGCTCGCCGAGCTCGGCCAGCGCCTCCTCGCGCATTTCGGTCTCGATGTCGCGACGCTCGCGGTTCATCGCGTCGAGCTGTCCGGCCAGGCGCGCGGCGTGGTCGTGATCGTCGGCCAGCAGGCACTCGACGCCCAGCGAGATGTCTGCCAGCCGGCCCGCCGCGTTGATGCGCGGCCCGAGCGCGAAGCCCAGGTCCATGCTGCCGGCGCTGCGCGGCTCGCGCCCGGCCACCTGCAGCAGGGCGTTCAGCCCGGGCCGCGCCCGACCCGCGCGCAGGCGCCGCAGCCCGCTCGCCACCAGCAGCCGGTTGTTGCGGTCCAGGCGCACGACGTCGGCCACCGTGCCCAGCGCGACCAGGTCCAGCAGCTCCTGCAGCGGGGGCTCCGGGCGATCGCGGTACGCGCCGCGACGGCGCAGCACCGCGCGGGTCGCCAGCAGCACGTAGAACATCACGCCGACACCGGCGAGGTGCTTGCTCGGAAAGCCGCAGCCGGGCTGATTCGGGTTGACCAGCACCGTCGCCTCGGGCAGCTCGGGTCCGGGCAGGTGGTGGTCGGTGACGAGAACCTGCAGGCCGAGCCGGCGCGCGTGCGCGACACCCTCGAGGCTCGCGATGCCGTTGTCGACGGTCACCAGCAGTTCGGGGCGACCGAGCCGCGCGTGCGCGAGGGCCACGTCGACGATCTCGGGGGTCAACCCATAGCCGAACTCGAACCGGTTGGGCACCAGGTAATCGACGACCGCGCCCATGGCGCGCAGTCCGAGCACGCCGACCGCGACGCCGGTGGCGCCGTCGCAGTCGTAGTCGCCGACGACGAGGACCGGCCGGCGCGCCACGATGCAGTCGGCGAGCAGCTCGCCCGCGGCGGGCGCATGCAGCAGCAGGTCCGGGCTGAGCAGCGACTCGAGCCCGCCTTGCACGGCGGCCGCCGACGCGACGCCGCGCCCGGCATACAGGCGCGCCATCAGCGGGGACAGGCCGGCCGCCGTCAGGCGCGACAGCGCCGCGGGATCGCAGGCCCGCGCAACGACGCGCGTGACGACGCGGCTCACGCGCGCGCCCCGGCGACGGCGGCGCGCGACGCGGCCGCGGATCCTGGCGGCAACGGTTCGGGTTCGTGCAGCAGTGCGGCCGGTTCCTGACGGCGCCAGAAGCACCAGCGGTCCGAGCGACGCACCGCGAGCTCGCGCCAGCCGGCGTCGCCGGTCAGCACCAGCTGCGCGCCGCGCTCGAACGGCGGGTCGGCACGGGCCACGGCGCTCAGTGGACCGTCGTTCAGCGCTCGCCACGCGTCGCCCGACGCCTCGGGTTCGTCCTCGTCCTGGGCGTGCAGCAGGTGGCAGGCCACGAGCAGTGCGGCGCCCGGCGCCTCGATGCGAACGACGTCGCGCAGCCCGGTGCCGCGCAGCGCAGCGAATCGTCCCAGCGAGGCGACGGCGGGCGATGCCGGCGGGCAGCGGCCCTCGATCCACAGGCTGTTGACCGTGGGCAGCCCGCGCTGCTCGCGCGCGCGGTTCACCGGGTGCGCGAACCACGTCATCTGCACCGCGTTGACCAGCCGGCGCCAGCGGCGCGCATCGGCGCCCTGCGGGAGGTACGCTTCGACGCTTCGGCCGTTGGCGACCCACAGCGAGTGCGTGTGCAGTGCCAGTGGGCGGCCCGGTTCGATTTCGCGCAGGTACCAGCGGTGCGGCAGAGGCGTGTCGAGGGCCAGCGACTCCTCGCTCAGCAGCGGCCGGATCGCTTCGGCCAGCGCGTGCGACTCGTCGGTCGTCATGTGCAGCGCATCGGGGTCCGTCAGCACCAGGTGGTCGAGCCCGACGTGCAGGTGCACCGGATCGAGCCGCCACGAGGCGTCCGGGCAGCCGTCGACCCATGCCGCGGCGGCGGCCACCGCGGCCTCGGGCGCCAGGCCCAGGCGCGCGCGCAGCCACCGCTCGTGCGCACCTTCGCGCTGCGCGGCTGCGCCGTCGACGTCGTGCGACGACACGCGCGCGCGACGCGCGAGCGACGCCCACGGCTGTTGCGCGGCGCGCAGCGCGACACGCTGCCCTTTGTGCGCGGCGTCGCGCTGCAGTGCGCCCGGAATCAGCAGTGCCGCCGGCCCCGACGTCGGGCTCGCGTCCGCTGCTGCAGGCGCCTGGCGCGCCGGCGCGGGATCGCGGTCGGCAGGGTGGGGTCGCGCATCGGGTGGGGCAGGCACCTGTCGATTCTATGGCAAACTCGCACGCTTCCTGTCTCTCGTGCCGCCGCCCGACCCGCGCATCGTGAATTCCCCCTTCGAGCTGTTCGTCGGGTTGCGATACACCCGCAGCGGACGACGCGCGGGCCGCCGCAACGGCTTCATTTCCTTCATCTCGGCGCTGTCGGTGGCGGGCATCGGGCTCGGCGTGGCCGCGCTGATCGTCGTGCTGTCGGTGATGAACGGTTTCCAGAAGGAAGTGCGCGACCGGATGCTGTCGGTGCTGTCGCACATCGAGGTGATCGCGACCGACCGGCCGATGACGGACTGGGCGGGCGTCGTCGCACAGGCGCGCAAGGACCCCAGGATCCTGGCCGGCGCGCCGTACGTCTCGGGGCAGGCCATGCTCACCCGCAACGACAGCGTGCGCGGCGTGCTGGTCCGCGGCATCGACCCGGCGCTCGAGCCCGCGGTGGCGGACCTCGGCCCGCAGCTGGCCGCCGGGCGGCTCGACGCGCTGGTGCCCGGCGAGTTCGGCATCGCGATCGGCCGCGTGCTATCCCGACAGCTGGGCATCGAGCGCGGCGACCGCGTGGCGCTGATCGCCCCGCAGGGCACCGTGACGCCGGCGGGCGTCGTGCCGCGCGTGCGGCAGTTTACGGTGGTCGCGATCTTCGAGTCCGGCCACTATGAGTACGACAGCACGCTGGTGCTGACCGCGCTCGAGGACGCAGCGCGGCTGTTTCGCGTCGAGGGCGTCAGCGGCGTTCGCCTGCGCACGTCCGACATGCAGCAGGCGCCGCAGATCGCGGCGGACCTGATGCGCAGGCTCGACCCGAGCCTGTACGCGCGGGACTGGTCGCGCGAGAACCGCAACTGGTTCGCCGCGGTCCAGATCGAAAAACGGATGATGTTCATCATTCTGACGCTGATCATCGCCGTGGCCGCGTTCAACCTGGTGTCGATGCTGGTGATGACCGTCACCGACAAGCAGAGCGACATCGCGATCCTGCGAACTCTGGGCGCGGCGCCGCGCTCGATCATGGCGATCTTCGTCGTGCAGGGCGCGATGGTGGGCCTGCTCGGTACGCTGCTGGGCGTCACGCTCGGCGTGGCGCTGGCGCTGAACGTCGGTCCCGTGATGGCCGCGATCGAGCGGGCCTTCGGGTTCCAGGTGCTGCCCCAGGGCGTGTACTTCATCAACTACCTGCCCAGCGACCTGCATTGGGCGGACGTGCTGGTCATCGGACTGACGTCGTGCGTGCTGGCGCTGGCGGCGACGATCTACCCGAGCCTGCGCGCCGCGGGCGTCAAGCCGGCCGAGGCGCTGCGCTATGAATGAGCCGGTGCTGCGCTGCCGGGGCGTCGCGCGCCACTACGACCAGGGCCCGCAGCGGCTGACCGTGCTCGACGGCGTCGACCTGGACGTGATGCGCGGCGAGCGCATCGCGATCGTCGGTGCGTCGGGTTCCGGCAAGAGCACGCTGCTCCACGTGCTGGGCGGGCTCGACGCGCCCAGCGCCGGGCAGGTCACGCTGCTCGGCGTCCGGCTCGACCAGATGAGCGAGATCGAGCGCGGCCG
>CAYGZN010000137.1:0-7767 GCA_964354355.1 uncultured Burkholderiaceae bacterium
ATGGAGTGCCGCGGATGCGGCGCTGCTGCGAGCGTGCGACGAGCTGCACCGGGACCAGTTCGTCGGCGAGTCGACCTGGCGCGAACTGGCGGCGCACTTCAGCACGAAGCAGTGCATGGACGTGGTGTTCACGGTGGCCCAGTACACGCAGGTGTCGATGATCCTGAACAGCTTCGGCGTGCAGCTCGACGAGGGGCAGCAGCTGGACCCGGACCTGCGGCCCGACTGACGATCCGGGGCTCAGGGGGCTCGGCGCAGCAGCGCGTCGATGCCCGGGTAGCCGTCGGACGCGATCGCGAACTTTCGCGTGTGCGGACCCCACGGCCGACCCGCAGCCAGGGCCTGCACGAAGCCTGCGGCGTCCTCGATCCAGGTCCCGCCCAGCAGCGTCACGCCGCGTTCGAACAGTGCATCGGGCAGGCAGCCGGCGCCCGGTCCGACCATCGCGAACGCCCGCGCGCGTGCGCAGTGCGCGAGCACCTCGTCGAGCGTGTCGTTGAGCAGCACCGTGCTGGTCGAAAGCACCTTGTCGCAGCGCTGCAGGTCGCGCGGGTCGAGCGTGATGCGAAAGCCGGCGCGCTCGCCCGCCAGGTCGCGGCGCAGCTCCAGCACCGTCAGGCGCGCGCCGCGCGCGGTGACCTGCTTCACCAGCGGCGGGAAGTAGCCGATCATGCCGATGTGCTCGCCCGCCTGCGGGTCGAGGCCGCCGATCGAATCGGTCGCCGTCGGCGGCACGTAGCCCACGCGATCGAACAGGTGGCGCGTCAGTGCGTTGACGGCCGCAAAACCGAGCGTGCGCCGCGCGCCCGGCGGGCCGATCCACCACCGCGCGACCTCGCGCGGGTCGGCGCCTGCGATGCCCGACCGGTGCCGCGCGTCGCCGAGCGCCGCCAGCGTGTCGTCCAGCAGCACGTAGCTGAGCCCCAACGACCCGTCGGCCAGTTCGATCGCCCCGAACTCGCCGTCCTTCGTGCCGTCCCAGGGTGCAGGCGGCAGGTGCAGGCCCCGAACCGTAGGGGGCGGGCGGCCGTCCAGCGCACGCAGCAGGCGCTCGAGCAGCTCGTGCGCGACGGTGTCCGCGGTCACGCCGAACCCAGGAAGTCGTGGAGCACGCGATCGAACCGCTGCGGCTCGTCGGCGAACAGCGCGTGGCCGGCCGACTCGAACACCTGGGTGCGCGTGGCGGGTCGCGCGGCGGCGAGCAGGCGCGCCTGCTCGCGATACTGCGGCATGACGACGTACAGCAGCGGCCGGTCGAACCCGCGCGCCAGCCGGCGCCAATGCTCGCGGGGCAATCCGTAGTCGAGCAGATCGAGGCTCGCCTGCAGCGGCATGCGCTGCATCGACGCGACCAGCGCCGCGGTATCCGCCTCGCCGCGGGGCGAA
Organism: uncultured Burkholderiaceae bacterium; assembly: GCA_964354355.1. GTDB lineage: Bacteria > Pseudomonadota > Gammaproteobacteria > Burkholderiales > Burkholderiaceae_E > CAYGZN01. Next base: position 1,387 of record CAYGZN010000137.1, read on the forward strand.
CGGAAGATCGCGCGGGCGAAATCCGTCAGCGCCGCCTCGCGGTCCTGGCGCAGCTGCTGGCGGAACCGCTCGGTGCCGCTGCCGTCGCCTGCCGGGCCTTCACCGACCGAGCTGTCGACCAGCACCAGCGCCTGCAGCCGCCGCGTGCCGAAGCGATGTGTCATCTGCAGCGCCTCGAGACCGGCCAGCGACCAGGCCACGACCACGGCCGGCTGCCTCAGGCCTGCCAGCAACTCGTGCAGGTCGCGCGCGCGGCGATCGGCGGTGTAGCCCTGGGACGGGACCTCGGACTCGCCCTGGCCGCGCGGGTCCAGCGCCAGGGCAGGGCGGTCGGCGGCGGCCGCGATCAGGTTCGGTTGCCAGATCGAGGCCGGCACGCACCACCCGGGAACGAAGACCACGGGCGTGGCACCCGCGCGCGGCCCGGCGCGCCAGTACGACAGGCGCACGCGATCGCTGGTGGTGAACGCGTCGCGCGCCACCCGGGCACGCGCGGGTGCAGGCGTCACGCCGAGCGCGAACCCCGCTCGCAGCAACGTGCGCCTGGAAGTCATTGCCGGTGGACCGATCCGCGGGGCGGCTCAGCGCACCCGCTGCGCCACCATCAGCCCCGAGCGGCCGTCCTTGCCGTGGTAGCCGAACGGGAACGCAAGCGGGCGGGCCTCGCCCGACCTGACGTATGCCGCTTCGAGGTCCGGCTGGGTGCCATAGCGCAGTTCCTGCAGGGGCGGCGTGTAGACGCCGTACAGGCGCACCGACCAGCCCGCCGCCTGGAACTGGCGGAACGGAATGCCGGTGTCGTCCTGCACGACGATGTCGGCCGTCTTCAACAGCATCGCCCGCGTGCCCGCGAACTGGCTGTCGTGCAGCAGGTACGACGCGGACTTCAGGAAGGCCGTGGCGGGCCGGTTGTTGCCGACGTAATCGAGAAAGTCCGGGTACCAGCGCAGCTGGCGGTCGGTGGCGTCGATCGAGTGGTACTCGAGCGTGCGCATCGGCCCACCGTCCTTGGCATAGACGATCCGCACGCTGCGCAGCGGCTTGCGCGGCCGGTGCCCCGGCACCCGCGATTCGCCGGGCGCCGCGTCCGGGCTCAGGTGCGGGAACACGGCGAACGGTTCGATCGACGCGATCCGGTAGCCCGTGAGCGCCATCATGACCGCAATGACCGGCACCGTGCCCTGGACGTAGGGCGTGGTCAGCTGGCGCGTCATGTAGTCGGTGATGAAGTAGTTCCGCTCGAAGATGTCAGCCAGCGCGTCGCGCACGTCCTTGAGCGCACGTCCGAACTGGGGCGCCGACAGCCGCGTCACGTCGGGCAAGGTGCCGGGCCGCTCCAGGCTGAAGAAGACCTGTCTGGGGTGGGTCGGGAACAGCGCGTCCGCATTGAGGAAGTCGGGCCCGCTGAACGGGTAGATCAGGGTTCGACGATCCGCGTCGGCGATGCGCAGTTCGGCGTCGCGCCACGCCGCCATGGCGTCCAGGCGCCGGCGGACCTCTGCCCACTGGCGCTGCACCCATTCGCGATGCGACTGCCATTCGGGTGTCGCCACCAGGCGGTCGAATTCGGGGTTGCCGGGGGCCGGCGCTAGGCCCGCCAGGACCTGGGCGATGGCGTTGTTGCCGGCGGGCGCCCGCGGGGGTTGAGCGGGCACCGCCGCGCGCGCCACGATCGGCAACGCTGCAAGGGCCATCAGCGAGAGGAGGGCTCGGCGCGGGAGTCTCATCGGGATCTGAACGTAGCGCAGTGCGCCCGCACGACGGGGCGCGCGCAGTATAGCCTCGGCCGTGCCGGTCGCAAGCAGCCCGCAACGCCGGTTCGGGCGGCACGTCCCGACCGGCGGACCGTCTCAGAGCAGACCGGCGCGGCCCATTGCGTCGACGGTGGTGCGTGCGAGTTCCGCGATCTGACTGCCGAGGTCTGCGCTGGCGCTGCTGCTGGCACGCATCGACCACATCGGCCGTCCGGACGACACCTCGAGCACCGAGGTGCTGGCGATGGTCGATTCGATTGGCGTGACGCCGCCCAGCGGGAACGAGAAGCCGCCACCGATGCCGAAGCCCCCGTGGCCACCGCTGCCGCCGATTCCGCCGATGCCGATGCCGATCGTCGGTCCGTAGGGCGAGCCGACCACGCCGCCCGACATCAGCGTTGCGCTCACCAGCACGCTGGCCGCCGCCTGTCGGGCAGCGGCCAGGAACGCCTCGTCGGTTCGCACCGGCTCGGACCCGGGCGTGCGCACCGGCACCGCGCCCCGTGCCGCCAGCTCCACGGACAGCCGCTCCTCGCACAGGCGGGCCATCGTCGCGTCGAGCGCCTTGCAGCCCACCCAGACCGTCGCCCCGCGCAGCGACCGGCCGGCGAACTCGGGGTCCGCCCAGACGCCATCGACCCGCGTCGACGAGCACCCCGCCAGCAGCACGACGGCGCAGGCGAGCCCCGTCGTGCAGGCGAGCCGGGTGGTGCAGGCGCGTGAAGGCATGGCGCAGAGGATACCCGACACACGCCGTCCGGCGGGCGACGAGCGGTGCTTGTCCTGGGCTCCCGGTGCTGCCATAGTCTGTGGCGTCATAGCCACACGGAAGGGTCGATCCGCGGGGGCGCGATTACTCGTTCGCCCGGGTCCCGTATGTCAGACGCCGCATCCTCCGAGTATCCCTGTCTAGGCATTGCCGGCCTGCCGGCACGGGTCGAAGGGCTGGCCCGCGAACTGGTCTACGCGCTGCTCATCGACCAGCAGTCGCATCGAATCCCCCTGATGGTCCAGGCGCTGCACGCGACGCTCGAGCGCGAAGTCCCGTGCACGCTGTTCACGCCGGGCGATCCGGCGGCGTTTCTGCGCAAGGCGGCGCTGCTGGGGCTGGATCTGGAGCCCTTCGTCAAGACGGGCGACCTGTCGCTGGTCCGCCAGAAGACCGATCCGAGCCTGCCGGTGTTTCGCGCCGGCCCGGCGGCCGTGATGGAACTCCTGCAGCGAAGTGTCACCCGCGACGACAGCCTGGTGGTGCTCGACGGCGCCGACAGCCTGCTGTTCCTGGCCGACCCGGCGCAGGCGGAGGAGGCCGCCGGGCTGCTGCAGCAGTGGAGCCGCGATCGCCGGCTGACGGTGCTGGCGACCTTTGCGCCGGCCTCGCGAACGCCGCGCGAATACCTGACGCTGCGCACCCTCGCCGAGGACTTCGGCGGGCTCGCTGCGATGCGCGCCGTGGACGCCGGGATGTTCATCGAGTTTCGCCACTGGTTCGGCAGCCAGGGTTCGCAGCCGCGCACCACCTTCGCGCTGGAGGCGGGCGAGGGCGGGCAACTGCACGCCCGCCCGGCGACCGCGTCGCCGGCGCCTTTGCCGGATCTGGGCCCGTCGCAGGTGATCGTGACCGGCAGGTCGGTGGACGACCTGGAGGCGGCGCGCCGCGAACGCGGCTGGACGGTCGTGTCGAGCACGCTCGAGGCGATCGACGCGGCGCGGCGCACGCCCGCCGGGGCGGTGGTGCTGGACTTCCAGCGACCGGCCGGCCTGCGGGCGTTGTGCCAGGCGGTCGCAACGATCCGCGAGGTCGGATCCCCCTACCTGTCGATCGTCGTGCGCGAGCGCGACCTGAGGCTGCGCCTGGCCCACCAGCTCGCGCTGCTGCGCCTGGGTGTGTCGACGATCGTCGCGCGCGAGGCCGACGACCAGGCACTGGTGCTGGCCATCCAGGCGCTGGCGGGGACCGCGTTCATGCGGCGCACCGCCACCGACGTCGACCGCGTGCTGGCCACAGTCAGTCCGGGCCCCGCCTCGAACCTGCTCGTGTCGATGGCGTTTCGCGACACGGTCGCCGAAGTGGTGGCCGCCAACCACGGGCTGGAGATGCCGCACTGCCTGCTGCACGTATCGTGCGAGCCGGCTCGCGCCCAGCAGCTCGGAGCGCTGGCGCTGCAGCGAAAAGTGCGCGACGCCGCGCTGACGGTCGACGCGTCGGGGCTGTGGCTGTTCCTGTTCGGTTGCCCGGGCTCGCAGGCGCTTGCCGTGGCCGAACGCGCCTTCGGGCGGCACTTCGCGGCGGTCGCCGCGCAGTGCAGCGTCGCATCGACGCTCAAGGACATCGTCGCCGGCCTGAACCGGCTTCCGGTGGCCGCGGCTCGCCCGCGCAGCGCGGTCCTGCTGCCGCACGAAGAGCCCGAAATGGCCGTCTGAGCGTCGCCGCGTCGGCGCAGCGGCGCGCGGGCGCCGCGGTGTACCATCCGGGCTTCGATCATCCCCGGACCTCGATGTGCAGCCGGCCACGCTTCGCGCCCACCAGTTCGCCGGCCTGGAGCCGGGTCCGCGGCTGATCGTTCTGGGCGCCGTGCACGGCAACGAGGTCTGCGGCACGCGCGCGATCGAGCGCGTGCTGCACGAGCTCGATTCGGGTGCCCTGCGCATCGAGCGCGGCCGGCTGACGCTGGTGCCCGTGACGAACCCGCTGGCCCATCGGCTGGGCCAGCGCCAGGGCGATCGCAACCTGAACCGCAACCTGCGTCCGGTGGCCGAGCCCCGCGACTTCGAGGATCGGATCGCCAACGTGCTGTGCCCGTGGCTCGACGCGCACGACGTGCTGCTGGACCTGCATTCGTTTCACACGGACGGGCAGCCCTTCGTGATGCTGGGTCCGCCGGACAACACGGGCACGCTGGAGCCGTTCACGCACGCGCTCGACGAGGAGCGCCTGGTGGCCCATCTCGGCCCGCGCCGCGTCGTCGAAGGCTGGCTCGACACGTACGCGCGCGGCGTCCAGCGGCGGCGCGAGCGTGCGGCCCACGGTGACCACGCGGGAACGCTCGACACGGCCTACGGCGTCGGCACCACCGAATACATGCGCGCGCGCGGCGGCTACGGTGTCACGCTCGAATGCGGCCAGCACGACGATCCCGCCGCGCCCGACGTCGGCTATCGCGCAATCCGCCAGACGCTCGCGCTGCTCGGTCTCGCGCCGATTGCGCTGCAGGAGCCGGGCGCGGGCTTCCAGGTCCTGCGGCTGGTCGACGTCGTCGATCGCGACCATCAGGCGGACCAGTTCGTCGGCCCGTGGAAGAGCTTCGATCCGGTGTCGGCCGGGCAGGCCATCGGGCGGCGCCACGACGGTTCGATCGTGCGAGCCCCGGCCGACGGCTTCGTGGTGTTTCCGAACCCGAACGCGCTGGTCGGCAACGAGTGGTTCTACTTCGCGCAGACGAGCCCGCGGACGCTGTCGACGGCGCGCGGCAGGCATCGGGCGGCCTAGCCGGCGCGCCTCTGGTACGCTGGCGCTGATTCCGAGCCCGAGCCGCCGATGCCGTTTTCGTCGATCACCGTGGATGTCGCCCCCTGGCGCCTGTCGGGTGTCGTCTACGGCGTGCTGCTCAACCATCGCGCGGCGCTGGCCGCGCTGGGCGATGCGCTCGAGAACCCGCCGTACAAGGCGGCGCCGCGTGCCCCGGTGATGTACATCAAGCCGCGCAACACGCTGGCCGGCCCTGGCGACGCGGTCATCGTGCCACCGGACGTGCCGGCGCTCGAGGCCGGCGCTGCGCTCGGGGTCGTCATCGGGCGCACCGCGTGCCGCGTCAGCGAGGCGCGTGCGCTGGACTGCGTGGCGGGCTACACGATCGTCAACGACGTCAGCATTCCGCACGACAGCTACTACCGCCCGTCGCTGCGCTACAAGGTCCGCGACGGGTTCTGCCCGATCGGGCCGCGCGTGGTGCCCGCCGGCGCGATCGGCGACCCGGCCGGCGTGGCGCTGCGAACCTTCGTCGACGGCGTGCTCGTGCATACGGCCGGCACCACCGACCTGGTCCGGCCGGTCGCGCGGCTGCTGGCCGACGTCACCGAGTTCATGACCCTGTCGCCGGGCGACCTGCTGATGCTCGGCGTGGCCCCCGGCGCGCCCCGGGTACGCGCGGGCCAGACCGTCGCGATCGAAGTCGACGGCATCGGGTGCCTGCAGAACGCGTTCGCGGCCGCGCCCGCGGCGGATCCGGCCCGCAGGACCGTCGCGTGAGGCGGGCCCGCGTCGCCTGGGGCGGGGCCATTCACGAGGCGACGCCGCACCGCTTGCACGACGGTGCAGACGGCGTGCGACTGGCCGATGGCCGTGTGCTGGCCGAGCACGAGGTCGTCTGGCTGCCGCCGTGGCAGGTCGGCACCGTGATCGCGCTCGGACTGAACTACGCCGACCACGCCCGCGAGCTGAGCCTGGCGGCGCAGGACGAGCCGCTGGCCTTCCTGAAGGGCCCGGGCGCGCTGATCGGCCACCGTGGTCAGACGCGGCGCCCGGCCGACGCGGCCTTCATGCACTACGAGTGCGAACTGGCGGTCGTGATCGGACGGACCGCGCGCGGCGTGGCGCGCGCGGATGCGATGCGGCACGTGGCAGGCT
>CAYGZN010000138.1:0-7761 GCA_964354355.1 uncultured Burkholderiaceae bacterium
CGCGAACCGGATCGGCATCTTCGGGATGCTGGCCACGATCACCGAGGCGGCGAAGTTCGGGCTGGCCTACGACGTGGTCGACGACCTGACCGGCGCCAAGATGGGCCGCGCCAGGTCGGGCACCTTCCGGACCGCGGACGTCGTCGGCCTGGACACGATGGGCCACGTGATCCGCACGATGCAGGACACGCTCAAGGGCGACGCCTTCGAGGCGATCTACCAGACGCCGCCGGTGCTCCAGGCGCTGATCGACAAGGGCGCGCTCGGCCAGAAGACCGGCGCCGGCTTCTACCGGAAGGTCGGCAAGGACATCATGCGGCTGGACCCGGCCAAGGGCGACTACGTGCCGGCCGGCGGCAAGGCCGACGAGACCGTCGCGCGCATCCTGAAGAAGAAGGACCCGGCCGAGCGGCTGCTGCTGCTGCGCGACTCCAGCAACCCGCAGGCCCAGTTCGTCTGGTCGATCCTGCGCGACTCGTTCCACTACGCGGCCGTGTACCTCGAGCAGATCGCCGACAACGCGCGGGACGTGGACTTCGCGATGCGCTGGGGTTTCGGCATGGGCGAGGGGCCGTTCGAAGCCTGGCAGCAGGCCGGCTGGCTGCAGGTGGCGCAGTGGATCAAGGCCGACATCGACGCCGGCAAGGCGCTGGCCAAGGTGCCGCTGCCCAAGTGGGTGTTCGAGGGCAAGGTCGCCGAGCGCGGCGGCGTGCACCACGGCGACGGCTCGTATTCGCCGGCGCGCGACGCGTTCGTGCCGCGCTCGACGCTGCCCGTGTACAACCGCCAGATCTTCCGCGCGCCGCTTCGCGGCGAGGGCACGGCCGGCGGGCACACCGGCGGCACCACGGTGCACGAGGACGACTCGACGCGCCTGTGGACGCTGGACGGCCGCGGCGTCGACGACGTGCTGGTGCTGTCGATCAAGAGCAAGATGCACGCGATCGGCCCGGGCGTCATCGAGGGCCTGCTCAAGGGCGTTGCGCTGGCCGAGCAGCGGTACAAGGGCTTCGTGGTGTGGTCGCCGGACGAGCCGTTCTCGGTCGGCGCCGACCTGCAGGCGATGCTGCCGCTGTTCATGTCGGGCGGCGTGCAGGCGATCGAGCCTGCCGAGAAGGCGCTGCAGGACGCGATGCTGCGGCTGCGTTACGCGCAGGTTCCCACGGTGGCGGCCGTCTCCGGCATGGCGCTGGGCGGCGGCTGCGAGCTGGCCGCGTACTGCGCGCGGCGCGTGGCCAGCATCGAGAGCTACATCGGCCTGGTCGAGGTCGGCGTCGGGCTGATCCCCGGCGGCGGCGGCCTGGCCTACGGCGCGCGCCGCGCGGCCGAGGAGAACCAGTCGGCCCCGGACGCGTACCTGATGGACTTCCTGAAGAAGTACTTCATGGCGGCGGCCACCGCGCAGGTCTCGAAATCGGCGATCGAGGCGCAGCAGATGGGCTACCTGCTGGCCGACGACCGGATCGTGTTCAACCCGCACGAACTGCTGTACGCAGCGGTGCGCGAAGCCAAGTCGATGAGCGACGCCGGGTGGCGCGCGCCGCGCAAGTCCACCTTCAAGGTCGCCGGGCGCGCCGGCATCGCGACGATCATGGCCCAGCTGGTCAACATGCGCGACGGCGGCTTCATCAGCGCGCACGACATGCACCTGGGCAAGACGATCGCCGAGTGCATGTGCGGCGGCGACGTCGAGCCCGGCTCGATGGTCGACGAGGAGTGGATCATGACGCTCGAGCGCAAGGCCTTCATGAGCCTGCTGGTCCACCCCAAGACCCAGGAGCGGATCATGGGGATGATGCAGTCCGGCAAGCCGGTCCGCAACTGACGCGCCGGCCGAACCGAGAGACACAGGAGCATTCGAGATGACCAGGCAAGTACAGGACGCATACATCGTCGCCGCCTCGCGCACGCCGATCGGCAAGGCGCCCAAGGGCGTGTTCCGCAACGTCCGGCCCGACGACCTGCTGGTGTCGGCGATCCGGGCCGCGCTGGCCCAGGTGCCTTCGCTGGACCCGAAGACGATCGAGGACGCGATCGTCGGCTGCGCGATGCCCGAGGCCGAGCAGGGCCTGAACGTCGCACGCATCGCGGCGCTGCTGGCCGGGCTGCCGCATTCGGTCGGCGGCGTCACCGTCAACCGGTTCTGCGCGTCGGGGCTGACCGCGCTGGCGATGGCCGCCGACCGGATCCGCGTCGGCGAGGCCGAGGTGATGATCGCGGCCGGCGCCGAGTCGATGAGCATGGTGCCGATGATGGGCAACAAGCCGTCGATGAACATGCACGTGTTCGACCGCGACGAGAACATCGGCATCGCCTATGGCATGGGCATGACCGCCGAGCGGGTCGCCGCGCAGTGGAAGGTGTCGCGCGCCGACCAGGACGCCTTCGCGCTGGAGTCGCACCGGCGCGCGATCGCCGCGCAGCAGGCCGGCGAGTTCACCGACGAGATCTGCCCGATCGAGGTCGTGGAGAAATTCCCGAACCTGGGGTCCGGCGCCATCGACGTGAAGACGCGCAGCGTGAAGCTCGACGAAGGCCCGCGTGCCGACTCCAGCGCCGAGGCGCTCGGCAAGCTGCGTCCGGTGTTCGCCGCGAAGGGCAGCGTGACGGCGGGCAACAGTTCGCAGACGTCCGACGGCGCGGGTGCGCTGATCGTCGTGTCCGAGCGCATCCTCAAGCAGTTCGACCTCAAGCCCCTGGCGCGGTTCGTGTCGTTCTCGGTGCGCGGCGTGCCGCCGGACATCATGGGCATCGGCCCCAAGGAGGCGATCCCCGCGGCGCTGAGGGTCGCCGGCCTGAAGCAGGACGACATCGACTGGATCGAGCTGAACGAGGCGTTCGCCGCCCAGTCGCTGGCCGTGATCCGCGATCTGGGCCTGAACACGGCCAAGGTCAACCCGATGGGCGGCGCGATCGCGCTGGGCCACCCGCTGGGCGCGACCGGCGCGATCCGCTCGGCCACCGTCGTGCACGCGCTGCGCCGGCGCAAGCTTCGCTACGGGATGGTGACGATGTGCGTGGGCACGGGCATGGGGGCGGCGGGAATCATCGAGCGGGTTTGAGCGTGGGTGCCCGACCGTCAAGGGCCGCTGATGGCGGTCGGTGGCGGTCGATGATCGCCCGTTTCGGGAGGGGTTGCGGTGAGCACGTATCGGGCTGAATTCGACGTTGCGCACTTCAGCGTCCGGGGCGAGGGGCACCTGCCGGGGCTGCTGGGCGTGCAGATCCTCGAGATCGGCCAGGGACGGCTGGTGGGGCAGCTCGCGATTCGGCCGCACCACCACGCGCCCAACGGGTTCCTGCACGCGGCGACGGTGATCGCGCTGGCCGACACGGGGGCCGGCTATGCATGCATCGCGCACCTGCCCGAAGGAGCGGCCGGATTCACGACGGTCGAGCTGAAGACGAACTTCCTGGGCACGGCCAAGGAAGGCACGATCGTCGCCACGGTCGCGGCGGCCCATCTGGGCCGCACCACGCAGGTCTGGGACGCGACCGTCACGCACCGCGAAACGGCACGGACGATCGCGCTGTTTCGCTGCACGCAGATGGTCCTGTGGCCGAAGTGAGCACGGCCGCTGCGCCCGCTGCCCAGCGTCTCGAACTGCACGCGTGCGACGGGCACGCGATCGTCGCCCACCGCTTCGACGCGCAGGCACCGCGCGCGGTCGTGGTCGTGGGCGCGGCGATGGGGGTGCCGCAGGACTTCTACTTCGACTTCGCGCGGCATCTGGCGACGCGTGGCTACACGGCGCTGACCTTCGACTACCGCGGCGTCGGCCACTCGGCGCCGCGCTCGCTGCGGCGGTTTCCGGCGACGCTCACGAACTGGATGCGACACGACTACGACGCGGCGCTTCGCGCGGCGCACGCGCTGGCGCAGGGGCGCCCGCTGTACGTGGTCGGCCACAGCCTCGGGGCGCAGCTGCCGGCGGCCTCGCCCTCGGGCGGCCTGATCGACGCCATGGCCACGGTGGCCGGCGGCAGCGGCTATTTCGGCGGCATGCCGTTGCGACTGAAGCCGTTCGTCGCGCTGATGTGGTTCGGCATCGCGCCGATCGCGATGCCGCTGGCGGGTTATTTTCCGGGGCGCCGCCTGAAGATCATCGGCGACCTGCCCAGCGGCGTGATGCGCCAGTGGCGGCGCTGGTGCATGAAGCCCGACTACCTGCTGGCGCACGAACCGGGCGCGCGCGAGGCCTACGCGCGGGCGCGTTTCCCGATCCTGTCGCTGTCGTTCACCGACGACCTGATGATGCCGCAGGTCAACATCGACACGCTGCAGGCACACTTTCGCAACGCGACCCGGCAGGTGCGGCGCATCGCGCCTTCCGAAGCGGGCGCGAAGTCGATCGGCCACGTCGGGTTCTTCCGGCGGCGCTTCGCCGATTCGCTGTGGCCGATCGTGACCGACTGGTTCGACGGCCTGACCCCCACCCAGGAGACCTCCCGATGACCATGCGCGTGACCACCGAATCGGCCCTGATGACGATCGCCTTCGACCGGCCCGGCAAGAAGAACGCGATCACCGCCGCGATGTACCAGCAGATGGCCGACGCACTGAAGGCCGCGTCCGCCGACGCAGCCCTGCGGGCGGTGCTGTTCGCCGGCTCGGACCAGTGCTACACGGCCGGCAACGACCTGGAGGACTTCCTGCGCAACCCGCCGCACGGCGAGTCGAGCCCGGTGTTCCAGTTCCTGCAGCAGGTCAGCACGTGCCCGAAGCCGATCGTGGCCGCACCGTGCGGTGTGGTCGTCGGTGTGGGCATGACGATGCTGCTGCACTGCGACCTGGTCTACGCGGGCGACAATGCACGGTTCTCGGTGCCGTTCACGCCGCTGGGCCTGTGTCCCGAGGCGGCTTCGAGCCTGCTGCTGCCGGCGTTCGCCGGTTACCAGCTGGCCGCCGAGAAGCTGCTGCTCGGCGAGGCGTTCGGCGCCGACGAAGCGCAGCGCATGGGCTTCGTCAATCGCGTGCTGCCGGCGGCCGAAGCCATCGGCTTCGCGCGCGAGCAGGCGCTCAAGCTCACGCGCCTGCCGCCCGCGTCGGTGCGTGCGACCAAGCGCTTCATGAAGTCCGGACTGTCCCAGGCGGTGCCGCAGCGGATGGCCGAGGAGGGCGAGACGTTCCGCCAGATGCTGGCGGCTCCCGAGGCGCGCGAAGCGTTCACCGCGTTCCTGCAGAAGCGGCCCCCCGACTTCTCCCGGTTCGCCTGAGCGGCAGGTCGCAGGAAGCCGGTTCATGGCCTGGTCCCGCGCGGTCGCGCTGCCGCTGGCGCCGGTGCTGCTCTGGCAGGGGCGGCGCGTGCGCCGCGACACGCCGAAGCTGCCCGAGGCCGCGGGGCCGCGGCACGGGCTCGCGAAGCCGCAGAACGGGCCGTCGAACGCGAAGCACCCCGTCGCGGACCCGCTGCGGCTGCTGATACTGGGCGATTCGTCGGCGGCCGGCGTCGGCACGGACCGGCAGGCCTGCGCGCTGTCCGGGCGGCTGGTCGAGGCGCTCGTCGCGCGCACCGGGCGCGCGGTCCAGTGGAAGCTGGTGGCCCGCACGGGGATCACGACCCGCGAGGCGCTGGCGCTGATGCAGGCCGAGCCGGCCGACCCGTTCGACGTTGCGGTCGTCGCGCTGGGCGTCAACGACGTGACCGCGTTGCGCGGTCGCGCGCGCTGGCTGGCGGACGTGGCGCGCGTGACGGCACGACTGGCCGAGCGGCACGCGGTCGGCCGTGTCCTGTGGTCGGGCCTGCCGCCGATGCACCTTTTTCCGGCGCTGCCGCAGCCGCTGCGCGGCGTGATCGGGCTGCACGCGCGCGTGTTCGACGGCGCGCTGGGTGACTGGTGTGCGCGTCGCACGGCAAGCGGGCGCGCCACCGGCGCGGGCCACGCCGTGGCTCGCGCAGCGACCGTCTACGTGCCGCTTCCCCGGATGACCGATCCGTCGCTGATCGCCAGCGACGGATTCCACCCGGGGCCCGGCGCCTACCGGCTCTGGGGAGATGTGCTGGCCGAATGCATCGCCAGCCAGCCGGGGTGACACGGCCCCGCGCGCCCTCGCACGGCGTTGAGCGCGCCGCTGCACGGATCCTATGGACAGCGTTGACCTGCGTCAAAGGGGCGCTGCGCAACACGCACAGAATGGGTCCGTGGCGACACGCCATGAAGGGTTTGAGGGTTCGTATCGAATCGCGGGAGCCAAAGATGAAATCCCATGCAGGCAAGGCCATCGTGGCGGCAAGTGTTCTTTGCATGTCGTCGCTCAGCTTGGCACAGCAGGTGCGAGACTTCGGCCGGGAGGAGTACGAGGCCAACTGCGCGTCGTGTCACGGGACCAATGGTCAGGGCTTCGGGCCGATGCGGCCATATCTGACCAAGATGCCGTCGGATCTGACGACGATTGCCCGGCGCAACGGCGGAGTGTTTCCAAACCAGTTGATGTGGGAGGCCATCGACGGCAGGAGTTCCACCGAGATCGGGCCGCACGGCTCACGCGAAATGCCCGTGTGGGGTAATGACTACCGTGCAGAAGCGATGCGGCAGGCGGGTGGGCCATCGTCTCAGGGACCCGAGTGGTATGTTCGCGGCAAGATCGTCGCGTTGCTCGATTACCTGGCGCGCATGCAGGTCAAGTAGCGGCTAGCCGGGGCGCGAGCCGACCGTCAGGGGGCAATTCGTCTGCATGCGCAACGAAGTCAGCCGGCGCTGAGTGGTGATGGCTGTTCTGGTGAAGCGTCCGTCCACGTCGGCGCGCGCGTGAGGTATCCTCGACGGCATGACGTGGTCGATCGTCGCGCGCGATGCCTCGGGCGCATTCGGGGTTGCCGTGGCCAGCCGCTTCTTTGCGGTGGGCGTGCTGTGCCCGCACGCCCGGGCCGGCGTCGGCGCGGTGGCCACGCAGGCGCTGGTCAACCCGCACTACGGCCCGCGTGCGCTGGACCTGCTCGCGCAGGGCCTCGAGCCGGCGGCAATCGTTCGGACGCTGACCGAGGCGGACGACGGGCGTGACCAGCGCCAGCTGCACCTGATCGGCGCGCACGGCTCCGCCGCGGCCTTCACGGGCAAGGCCTGCATCGACTGGTGCGGCGGCCTGCAGCGCGACGGCTTCTCGGTGGCCGGCAACATGCTGGCCGGGCCTGCGGTCATCGAGGACACCGCGGGCGCCTACGAGGCGGGCGCGGCACTTCCTTTCGCCGAGCGGCTGATGGCCGCGATGGAGGCGGGCGAGGTCGCCGGCGGCGACAAGCGCGGCAAGCAGGCGGCCGCGCTCAAGGTCTACACGACCGAGGACTACCCGTTCCTGGACATCCGCGTCGACGACCACGCCGACCCGCTGGCGGAACTGCGACGACTCTACGAGCGCAGCCTGGAGCGCGCCCAGCCCTTCTGGGCCTGCCTGCCCAGTCGCGCCCGGCCGGCCGGCGTCACCGACCGGGCGCTGATCGAGGCCGAGGTCGAGCGGTTCCAGGCGCAGCGGCAGGCGGGCGCGCGGCGATGAGCGGCACGCCGCTGCTCGAGGTCCGCGACCTGCAGGTCCGGTTCCGGCTCGAGGACGGCGGCGAGTTCACTGCGGTCGACGGCGTCGGCTTCAGCCTGCAGGCCGGCCGCACGCTCGGCCTCGTGGGCGAGTCGGGCTGCGGCAAGAGCGTCACCGCGCTGTCCATCATGGGGCTGCTGCCGAAGTCGCAGGGGCGGGTCTCGGCCGGCAGCATCCGTTTCGACGGCGTCGACCTGGCTGGCCTGCCACCCGCGAGGATGCGCGATCTG
>CAYGZN010000139.1:0-7722 GCA_964354355.1 uncultured Burkholderiaceae bacterium
CCGCCTTCTTCGCCGGTGCCGCCTTCTTCGCCGGCGCGGCCTTCTTCGCCGGAGCAGCCTTCTTCGCCGGAGCAGCCTTCTTCGCCGCGATCGGCGCCGTGCGTCCGGCGCGCCCGCCCGCGTTTCGCCGTACGCGCTGCATCATCGTCTCGAACTCGTGGTTGAATCGCTCGGTGATCGTCTCGGGGTCCGGGACCAGGCGGGCGTCGGCGATCACCGCCAGCGTGGCCTCGTCCCGGTAGCTCATGATGCTGATGCCCATGCCCAGCTGCCGGCCCGGGTGCGGCACCCAGAACATGAACCGGTCGACCGGCACGCCGGCCAGGTACACGGGTTTGCGGGGCCCCGCGACGTTGGTCATCACCACGCTGGCCTTGGTGCCGAAGATCTGGTTCGCGATGTCTTCGATCGCCTTCGGGCCGCGCCCGAAGATGTTGAACAGGGCCAGCATCGCGACCGCCTCGGGCGAGCGCTTGAGCTCGTCCATCCGGGCCTTGGTCAGCGCCAGGCGCTCGAGCGGGTCCGGGGTCGCCACGGCCAGGTCCAGGATCACCAGGCCGAATTCGTTGCCGAGTTCGTGGGCACGCTCGGGCGGGCGCAGGTCGACCGGCACCATCGCGCGCACCGTCGTGTCGTCGACGGCGATCCCCCGCTTCTGGAGGTAGTGGCGAAGCGCGCCGGTCATGCCGGCGACCAGCACGTCGTTGACCTTGGCCCCGGACGGCGCACCGATCGCCTTGACATCGGCGATCGAGACAGGACGCGACCACGCGACGTGCTTGCGCATGCCGAAGTCGCCCTTGAAGGGCGACTTCGGGTCGGGCCACTTCAGCAACTCCTTGACCAGCATGCCGGCGCCGGCCAGCACCAGCGCCGCCTTGTCGAGGGCCTGCTGAGGGTGCGCGACGGTGTCGATCGCGCCGCCCGCTGCCGCCAGCAGCTGGCGCGCCGCGCGCTCGACCGGCTCGAACGCCGGCGCGAGCAGTCGCGGGCTCGGGCGCTCCAGCGGTGCACTCGCGCGCGCTGCGGCGTCGGCCGGTGATCCGTCCGGGCTCGTGTCGAACAGGTGCTGCGCGAGCGCCATCATCGCAGTGCCGTCGCCGATGCAGTGGTGCAGCCGGGTCACCAGCGCGCTGCCCCCGTCCACGCCGTCGACGAGGTGCACCTGCCACAGCGGCTGTTCGTGGTCGAGCGGCGAGCTTGCCAGGTCGCTGAGCAGCGTGTTCAGCGCTTGCCGGTCGCCCGGCGCCGGCAACGCGATGTGGTGCAGGTGCTGATCGATGTCGTAGTGCGGCATGTCCTCCCAGTGCGGCGTGGCAAGGGGCAGGCCGCGTTCGACCACGCGCTGGCTGAATCGCGGAAAGCGCGCCATGCGCTCGCGATAGACCGCCTTGACCTTCTCGAAGTCCAGCGGCTGGCGCGTGAACAGCACGCTGGTGATCATGCCCAGATTCATCGGGCCATCGATGTGGTACCACGCCGCGTCCACCGGCGACATCGGGTGCGTCGTCATCGCATCTTCTCCGTCTTCCCAGGCTTCCCTGTCTTTCCTGTCTTTCCCGACTGCTGCGTCCTGGCCGCGTTGCGCAGCCTGTGGTGTCCGGGCGCACCGGCCGGGGTCAGTTCTTGCGGCCGTACATTCCCGTGAAGCCTGCCTTGCCGATCGAGTTGGCGTTGACCATGAACCCGACCAGCGACGCCGTCGCCCCTTCGGGGATGTCGAGCTTGTCGACCTTCAGCGCGTGCAGCGTGAACTGGTAGCGGTGCGGCTTGGCGCCTGCGGGCGGGCACGGTCCGCCCCAACCGGGCGCCCCGAAGTCGGTGCGCTGCTGGACGGCCCCCTTGGGCAGCGCTGCGCCGTCGGCGGCACCCGCGCCCTGCGGCAGCGACGACGCGTCGGCCGGCAGGTTGTAGACGACCCAGTGCCACCAGCCTGCGCCACCCGTCGGCGCATCGGGGTCGTGCACCAGCAGCGCGAAGCTCCTGGCCCCCTTGGGCGCGCCCTTCCACGACAGGGCGGGCGACACGTTCTCGCCCTGGCAACCGAAGCCCTTGAACACGTGCCGGTTGGCAATCGTTGAGCCCGGCTTGATGTCGGTGCTGGACAGCTCGAAGGCGCCGGCAGCCGACGCGGCGACCGACGCCGCGAACGACAGGGCAACGAACGCGGCGGCACGCATCGGTTTCATCGTCTCTTCTCCATAGGGGCGGGTAAATCCAGCATACTCGCCCTCGAGAGCCCGGCTCCCTTGATCTGAGTCAAACCCCCCGCAATCCGCCCCCCTACAGTCGTGCGATGCGCAAGCCCTGGACGCTGACGACCAAACTGGTCACGATCGGCAGCACGTTTCTCGTGCTCGCGCTGGTGTGCGTGGGCTTCACGCTGTGGGTCACCTGGCAGCTCGAAGGCGGCGCGGCCGCGGTCAACGAGGCCGGGCGCATGCGCATGCAGAGCTACCGGCTGGCGCTGGAGGTCCGCGAGGCGCGGCCCGACGTGGTCGGGCAATACATCGCGACGCTGGACCGGAGCCTGGACCTGTTGCGCGAGGGCGATCCGTCGCGTCCGCTGTTCGTGCCCTGGGATCCGCAGGTCGGCGCGGCGTTCAGCGCGGTCTCGGGACGCTGGGCCGGGCTGCGCGAGCGCTGGGCCGGCGCTGCCGAAGTCGGCGCCGCCGAGGCCCGCGACCAGGCCGACGCGATGGCGGCCGACGTCGACCGGTTCGTCTCGGCAATCGAGAGCCACATGGCCCGATGGACCTCGATGATGCAGCTGCTGCAGACCGTGATGCTGATGCTCGCCGTGGCCGCCGCCGTCGTGCTGCTGTACGTCGCGCACATCGTGGTGCTGGAGCCCGTGCAGCAGCTCGAGCGCGGCCTGCGGCTGGTCGAGCAGGGCAACTTCGCGACCCGCGTCGAGGTCGCCAGCCACGACGAGTTCGGCCGTGTAGCCGAGGGCTTCAACCGGATGGCGCAGCGCCTGCAGGAGGTCTACCGGCACCTCGAGGACAAGGTCCGCGAGAAGACCGCGAGCCTCGAGCGCGAGCAGGAGCGCCTGGCCTGCCTGTACGACGTGACGTCGCACATCACCGACGCCGCCTCGCTGGACGACCTGGCGCAGGGGTTCGCCCGCCGCGTCGCGCGGGTGGCGCGCGCCGACGCGTCCGCGATCCGGTGGGCCGATCGCGACCAGCAGCGCTTCGTGCTGCTGGCTTCGCACTGCCTGCCGGCATCGATCGCCCAGGGCGAGCAGTGTGTGCGGCACGGTGACTGCCACTGCGGCGCGGCCGCCGACGTGCTGCACGCGCGGGTCATCCCGATCCGCAGCGTCGACGGCGGACCCGCGCCGATGTGCGAACAGGAAGGCTTCGGCACGGTGGTCACGCTGCCGGTGCGCCAGCAGGACCGGGTGATCGGCGAGGTCGAGCTGTTCTACCGCGGCGAGGTCGACCTGCAGGAGCACGAACGCGCGCTGCTCGAGGCGCTGGTCAGCCACCTGGCCGCCGCGATCGAGAGCTTCCGGCTGACCGCGCTGGAGAAGGAGGCGGCCGTGTCGCAGGAGCGGCTGCTGCTCGCCCAGGAGCTTCACGACTCGATCGCGCAATCGCTGGCGTTCCTGAAGATCCAGGTGCAGCTGCTGCGCTCGGCGCTTGCCAGCGGCGACGACGCGGCGATCCGCGAGGCGCTCGGCGAGATCGACAGCGGCGTCAGGGAAAGCTCCGGCGACGTGCGCGAACTGCTGATCCACTTCCGCACGCGCGCCAACGACGAGCACATCGAGACCGCGCTGCGCACGACGCTATCCAAGTTCGAGCACCAGACGGGCGTGCCGACGGTGCTGCGCATCGGCGGCCACGGGCTGCCGATCCCGCCGGACGTGCAGGTGCAGGTGCTGCACGTGCTGCAGGAGGCGCTGTCCAACGTGCGCAAGCACGCGCAGGCCAGGCGCGTGACGCTCGACGTTCAGCAGAGCCCTGCGTGGCGCTTCGAGCTGACCGACGACGGCACGGGCTTTCGCCCCGACGGGCCGGCGCCGGACGAGACCCACGTGGGCCTGCGGATCATGCGCGAGCGGGCGCAGCGCATCGGTGCGGCGCTGCAGATCGCGTCGCAACCCGGGATCGGCACCCGCGTGGTGCTGACGCTGTCGCGGCCCGAAGCGGGCGCGGGCGGCCCGGGCGTCGAGGCTTCGCCGGGCGCCGGGCACGCCCGGGCCGAACCCGTCGCGGCAACGGGGCGCCCGGTGGTGCGCGCCGCGTGAGTGCCGCGTGAGTGCCGCGACGCACGTCATCGGCGAAGCGTCGGCACCGGCCGCGCCGGTCACGGTGATGGTCGTCGACGACCACACGCTGTTCCGCCGCGGCCTGATCGCGCTGCTGGCCCGCGAGCCGCGGCTGAAGGTCGTCGGCGAGGCGGCCGACGCGGCCGAGGTGATGCATCGCGCGCCCCAGCTCGCCCCCGACGTGATCCTGCTGGACAACCACCTGCCGGGCGCGACCGGCATCGACGCGCTGCCCGGGCTGCGCGAGGCGGTGCCCGGGGCGCGCGTGCTGATGCTCACGGTCAGTGAGGACGAGCACGACCTGGCGCGCGCGCTGAAGGCCGGGGCCGCAGGGTACCTGCTCAAGACCGCCGAGGCCGACTGGCTGGTCGGGGCGATCCTGCGCGTGGTCGACGGCGAGTCGGTGGTGTCGCCCGAGATGACGACCAAGCTGATCGCGGCACTTCGCCAGCAGGCGCCGCACGAGCCTGCGTCCGCCGCGGAGCCACTGGCGCTGCAGTCGCTGTCGCCGCGCGAGCGCGACATCCTTCGCGAGCTCGCGCGCGGCGCGTCCAACAAGGAGATCGCCCGCACGCTGGACATCGCCGAGACCACCGTCAAGGTGCACGTGCAGCACGTGCTGCGCAAGCTCGGGCTGACTTCGCGCGTGCACGCGGCCCTATACGCGGTCGAGCACCGGCTGATCTGATCCAGATCAAGCCGCGCGCAGGCCGAGGCGCGGCTAGTTCCAAAGGAGTAGCCCCGCTACTCATCATGCATCGGGCCGACGCTTCCAACGCAGGATGTTCGCCCGACCCGGTCGTTCCTATCCTCTGAGCATCGCATCGGGAACTCGGGGGGATCGGTCATGGCCAAGAGCCAGCAGGGCAAGGCGCTTTCGGTGCTGATCGTCAGCACGCTGGCGTTCACCGTGTGCTTCATGGTGTGGATGATGTTCGGCGTGATCGGCATCCCGATCAAGAAGACGCTGAACCTGAACGCCACCGAGTTCGGGCTGCTGACGGCCACGCCGGTGCTGACGGGGTCGCTGATCCGCGTGCCGCTGGGCATCTGGACCGACAAGTACGGCGGGCGGATCGTGATGACGATCCTGATGGCGGTCACGGTGCCGGCCATCTGGCTGATGGCCTACGCAACGCAGTTCTGGCACTTCATCGTGATCGGCCTGTTCGTGGGTCTCGCCGGTGGCTCGTTCTCGGTGGGCACGCCCTACGTCGCGCGCTGGTTCCCGAGGAATCGCCAGGGCATGGCGATGGGGGTCTACGGCGCCGGCAACTCGGGCGCCGCGGTCAACAAGTTCATCGCGCCCGCGCTCGTCGTCGCCTTCGGCTGGACGATGGTGCCGACGGTGTACGCGGCGATCATGGCCGGCACCGTCGTGCTGTTCTGGCTGTTCAGCTACAGCGACCCGTCGCACCTGGTGCCGAGCAACGTCCGGTTCGTGGATCAGCTCAAGTCGCTGAAGGACCCCACGGTGCTGAAGTACTGCCAGTACTACAGCATCGTGTTCGGCGGCTACGTGGCGCTGAGCCTGTGGATGGTCCAGTACTACGTCGGCGAGTTCGGCCTGGACATCCGCGTCGCGGCGCTGCTGGCGGCATGCTTCTCGCTGCCGGGCGGCGTGCTGCGCGCGGTCGGCGGCTGGCTGTCGGACAAGTACGGCGCGCACAGCGTGACCTGGTGGGTCATGTGGGTCAGCTGGATCTGCCTGTTCCTGCTGAGCTACCCGCAGAGCGACTTCACGATCCAGACCGTCAACGGGCCCAAGAGCTTCCACGTCGGCCTGAACGTGTACCTGTTCACCGCGCTGATGTTCATCCTGGGCATCGCGTGGGCGTTCGGCAAGGCCAGCGTGTTCAAGTACATCAGTGACGAGTACCCGACCAACATCGGCACGATCAGCGGCATCGTCGGGCTGGCCGGGGGCCTCGGGGGCTTCGTGCTGCCGATCATGTTCGGCGCGATGATGGACCTGACCGGCATCCGCTCGAGCGCCTTCATGCTGATGTACGGCGTGGTCTGGGTGTCGCTGATCTGGATGTACTGGACCGAGGTGCGCGGCACGCAGCTGATGGGCACCCAGCGCCGGGCCAACTGAGCGGGCGGCCGGTCGTTCCGATTCCCGATTCCCGATTCCCGATTCGCGAGCGCCGGCCGTTGCGGCCGGGCCCGCCCCTAGGAGAGCCTCGATGAACACCAGCACGACCCCGGCGGCGCCCGCGCTGAAGCGCACCAGCTCGGCGGACCTGATGGACTGGCGCCCGGAGGATCCGCAGTTCTGGGAGGCCACCGGCAGGAAGGTCGCCTACCGCAACCTGTGGATCTCGGTGCCCAGCCTGCTCAACGGCTTCGCCCTCTGGGTGATGTGGGGCATCCTGACCGTGCAGATGCTCAACCTGGGCTTTCCGTTCACGCCGGCCCAGATGTTCACGCTGACCGCGATCTCGGGCCTGTCGGGCGCGACGCTGCGGATCCCGGCGTCGTTCTTCATCCGCATCGCCGGCGGGCGCAATACGGTGTTCCTGACCACCGCGCTGCTGATGATCCCGGCGATCGGCACCGGCATCGCGCTGCAGGACAAGAACACGCCGCTGTGGGTGTTCCAGCTGCTGGCGCTGCTCTCGGGCATCGGCGGCGGCAACTTCGCGTGCTCGATGTCGAACATCTCGCCGTTCTTTCCGAAGCGGCTGCAGGGCACGGCGCTGGGCATCAACGCGGGCCTGGGCAACTTCGGCGTGACGACGATGCAGATCCTGATCCCGCTGGTGATGACCACCGCGGTGTTCGGTGCGCTGGGCGGCGACCCGATGACGCTGATCAAGCCGTCGGGCACGCTGATCGGCAGGATCCCGGCCGGCACGCCGACCTTCATCCAGAACGGCGGCTTCGTGTGGCTGGTGCTGCTGGTGCCGCTGGCGTTCGCCGGCTGGTTCGGCATGAACAACATCGCCGCGGTCTCGCCGGGCATCGGTTCGACGTCGTCGGCCTTCTTCAAGATCCTGCTGCTGTACGGCGTGGCGCTGGTGACCGCGGCGATCGGCCTGTACCTGTACCTGCCGGCGCCGACCGGCCTGGGCGTGCTCAACATGTGGATCGCGATGCCGCTGATCATCGTCGGCACGCTGCTGGTGATGAAGGTGGTCGCGTTCGGCGACATGAAGCCCAACCTGGACAAGCAGTTCGCGATCTTCAGGGACAAGCACACCTGGGCGATGACGCTGCTGTACATCGTCACCTTCGGTTCGTTCATCGGCTTCTCCAACGCGCTGCCGCTGTCGATCACGGTGATCTTCGGCCAGAGCCACGTGACCGACGCGGCCGGGGTCGTCAAGCACCTGCCGAACCCCAACGCGCCGTCGGCGCTGACCTACGCGTGGATCGGGCCGCTGGTGGGCGCGCTGATCCGGCCGCTCGGCGGCTGGGTCTCGGACAAGGTGGGCGGC
>CAYGZN010000140.1:0-7676 GCA_964354355.1 uncultured Burkholderiaceae bacterium
GCCCGCTCCAGCGCAAGCTCGGCCGCCCACGCGATGTACTCGTCGACCGTCAGCGTCGGCTCGCCCGGCTTGGCGCGGCTGTACGGCGTCCTGCCGTATCCCACGATTGCGACCTGAGCGCGCATGCCGTCTCCCCTGGCCTGGACCACCGGGCGTTCGGCCCGGCACCTTGTCGGACACCATCGTACGGTGGGTCGGATCGCTGCGGAAGCCTCATTGCGCAGTGATCGCTACTCCGATTCCGAATACCGTCGCGGCGGTCCACGACGGTCGGCGCGGCTACTGCAGTGGCGAAAAAGCCGTCGGCGACATGAAGACGCTTTCCTGGTGTACGAGGTAGGGCAGGATCGTCGGCACGAAGGCCTGCCACTGAGCGTCCTGACCCATTTTCGCGCGCTGCGCGCTCCGGTGGCCGAGATCGTCGTAGGCCCACAGGAAGACGACCGAATTGAGCGTGCCCGACTCCTTGGTCCAGCAGCCCATCAGTCTTGCGTAGCGAGTGATGATCTGCAGGCCATGGTCCTGGTAGACCTTGAGGAACTCGGCGGCTTTGCCGGCCTGGACTTGGTACGTGCGCAGCTCGAAAATCATGGTTTGCTCCCCCACAGGCTCGAACGCCGAAGCGATCGGCTGGGATAATATCGTCAGATGATGACAAACGGGCTGCCAGGGCAACCGTCGCCCATCCCATGTTAGCCAAATCCGACCTGCTGGCCGCTGACCGTCGCCACAGTGCGCCCCCGCGCAAGTCCCGCGCTGCGCCGTCACGGCGTATGCCGCGAGAGGAGCGCCGCGCGCAGATCCTGGCGCACGCGTGCCAGTTCTTCTCCGAGTACGGCCTGACGGCGCAGACGCGCGCGCTGGCCGACGCCTGTGGCGTGTCGCAGCGACTGCTCTACAGTTTCTTCCCCAGCAAGGCGGCGCTGCTGGAGGAGGTCTACCGCAGTCAGATCGCGGGGCCGTTCAAGGCCATCTGGTTCGCCGAGTTGAAGGACCGCAGCCTGCCGATGGACCAGCGCCTGGTGCGCTTCTACGACGACTACTACGGCCAGGTGACCACCCGGCGCTGGCTGCGGCTGTTCATCTACGCCTCGCTGGCCGAGGTCGCGATGGCGCCGGCCTACATCGCGGCCATCGTCACGCACATGCTCGAGATCATCGTCACTGAGGCGGCACACGAGCAGGGTCTGCGCGTTCCGGACGATCCAGCCGTGCTGCAGGAGGTGGGCTGGATTCTGCACGGTGCGGTCTCGCACCTGGCGATTCGTCGCCACATCTACGGCAATACCAACCCACTGCCGGCACGCAGCGTGATCACGCTGCACGTGCGCGCGTTTCTGGGCGGGCTGCGCGCGGTGCTGGCACCCGTCACGCGGGCGGACTGAGTCCCGCGCATCTGCGTGCGCCCCTGGCCGGGCCGGGGATCGGCGCTTGCTTATCGTCAATTGACGACAAACAGGCCTTGGCGGCATACTCCTCCGCATGGCCAACCGCCACACCAGCCGCACGCCGTGGACCGGTGCCACACCGCTGACCCCTCGAACACCCTGATGGAGGCGATATGAGCGAGAAGAAGACACCTTTCGCGGGCCGCCGTGAATTTGTCAAGGCCGCCGGCGCCGCCGGCTCGACACTGCTGCTGCCGGCGGGCCGTGCCTTCGCCGCCGACCCCATCAACTTCTTCGCGTGGTCTGCCGGCGTCGACCAGGTCAAGAGCCACATCAGCGCGTTCGAGAAGCAGACAGGCCTCAAGGTCAACTACAGCAACGCCCCGTGGGCGCAGTACCGCGACACGATGGTCACCAAATTCGTCGGCAATGCGCCGATGGACATGCTGTGGGTGTCCGACAGCTGGCTGCCGGAGTGGGTCGACGCCGGCTGGCTGGCGCCAATCGACGGCTACCCGGAACTGATGAAGTACAACGCCGACGTCGACGACTTCTGCACCGCGTCGGTCAAGTACAAGGGCAAGCAATACGGCCTGACGTACTACAGCGACTACATGGCCTTCTTCTACGACGAAAGCAAGCTCAAGCAGGCCGGCATCGGTGCCCCGCCAAAGACCTGGGACGAGGTCGTGCAGCAGTCGCTGCTTCTGAAGAAGTCGGGCATGGAGTATCCGATGATGCTGTCGATGGCGCGCGAGAGCTGGCTGATCGAATTTCTCTCGGCGATGGTGTTCTCCAACGGCGGGCGCTTCGTCGACGACGCCGGCAACGCTGTCATGGCCGACCCGCAGAAGGGCGCGCACAAGGCGCTGCAGTGGGTTGTGGACGCAGTCAACAAGCACAAGATCGTGTCCCCGGCCTGCGTGGAGGTCGGCGAGCTCAACGGCCTGAAGTCCTTCACCTCTGGCAACCACGCCTTTGCGATGCTCGGGCGCTACCGCGTGCGTACACTGAACGACCCCAAGCAGTCGCAGATCGCCGGCAATGCCAAGCAGGCTCTGATGCCGGCCGGTCCGGGCGGCAGCAACGCCACCGTGGGCTGGATGCGCTTCTATGGCCTGACCGCACAGGCCGCCAAGGACAAGGCGCGCGCGGCCAACGCGGTCAAGCTGATGGAGTGGTTCGGCGGAAAGGCCGACGGCCAGTACGCCTTCCAGAAGCTGATGTTCATGGATGTGGGCAGCGGCTTCGGCGTCAAGTCTCTGTTCAAAGATCCGGACGTCATTGCCAACTACGCGAAGTACTCCGACATCGGGATGTTCGAGAAGCAGCAGCAGTTCGCGCGCAAGAAGGACGTGATCGCGCGCTGGTTCGGAGAGTGGGACGAGGTCAATGGCACGGCCTGGCAGTCGGCAGTCGTCGGGAAATCCTCGGTGGCCGATTCGCTGAAGAAATCGGCCCAGGCCTGGACCGACCTGAAGAAGAGCTGAGCCGGGGCGAGCAGCAGAATCCGCGTTCCATTGCGCGCCCGGCGAAGGGCAATGGCATTGCGCGACGGCCGTTGGAGGGTTCCCGTACGTCGGTTTCGCCATGAGTAACGACCGCCTCGCCAGCCCGCGACTGCGCTTTCCCGTCAGCCGCTACGACCAGCGAACAGCGATGCTGTTGCTGGTGCCGATGATGATCGTGCTGGCGGTCGTGGCGGTCTTCCCCGTCCTGTACTCGTTCTGGATCAGCCTTTTCGACCTGAAGCTCACGCGCCCGCAGCGCGCGCCCTTCGTCTGGTTCGACAACTACGCGCGGGTCTTCCAGGATTCGCTGTTCTGGGAATCGGTGTGGCGCACAGCATCGTTCACGGTGATGTCGGTGGCCGCAATCATGGTCATCGCCACGCTGATGGCGCTGCTGCTGAACGAGGAGTTCCGGGGCCGCCGCTTCCTGTCGGCAATGCTGCTCGTGCCATGGGCGATCCCTTACGTCGCCAACGGGCTGATGTGGAAGTGGATCTACGACTCAGGGTACGGCGCGCTGAACGGACTGCTGTACCAGCTGGACTTCATCGACAAGTACATGGTCTGGCTTGGCGACTCGTCCAAGACGCTGCCGCTGATCGCCAACGCGTTCATCTGGAAGGAGGTGCCCTTGGCCACCATCCTGCTGCTGGTGACGATGAAGTCGATCCCCGCCGACCTGTACAGCGCGGCCAAGGTCGATGGCGCCAACCTCTGGAGGCGCCTGGTTCACGTCACGCTGCCGTCGCTGCGGCCCGGCTTCGCGCTCGTGATCATCTACGAGACGATGATGGCAGTGCGCCACTTCGACCTCTTCTTCATCCTGACCGAGGGCGGTCCGGCGGAAGCCTCACACGTGCTCGCCTGGCAGGTGTACGTCGAGACGTTCCGCAAGCTGTCGTTCGGAACCGGCTCGGCGCTGGCTTACGTGATGGCGCTGGTGACCTTCCTGCTCGCCTTCTCCGTCATCCGCACCGTGGGGCGCAAGCTGTGAAGACCTGGCGGCGCATCGGGCTGTTCGCGGCCTCGATCGCTTTCCTCGGCTACGTGCTGGCGCCCATCGCCTGGCTGGTGTCTTCGTCGTTCCAGAGCGAGGCCGAGATCACCTCCAAGCCACCGCACTGGCTGCCGCACCGACCCACGCTGGAGAACTTCTCGGCCATTTTCCAGGCCGATACGAAGGAAGTCACCTACGAGACGCGACGGCAGAGCGACCCGGCCAGCGGCGGCTACATTCCATCGACTGCGAAGAACCTGCTGCCGGCGATGTGGAACAGCCTGGTCGTCGCGCTCGCGGTGGTGGTCCTCAATCTGCTCGTGAGCGTTCCCGCCGCGTATGCGCTGGCCAAGATCCGCTTCGTCGGACGCCAGGCCTCGATCTACCTGATGCTGACCACGCGCGTGATCCCCGACATCGCGCTGGTCGTGCCGTTCTTCCTGTTCATCCGCAAGCTCGGCCTGCTCGACAGCCTGTCCTCGCTGGTGATCACGTACCTGGCGATCACGGTGCCGTTCTCGATCTTCATCCTGGTGAGCTATTTCGAGTCGCTGCCCGACGAGCTGGACAAGGCCGCTCGCGTCGACGGCTGCACGCGCCTGCAGACACTGCTGCGCGTGTTCCTGCCGCTGGCGCTGCCTTCGCTGGTGGCGGTTGTGCTGTTCACCTTCCTGACGAGCTGGAACGAATTCCTGCTGGCGTTGATGTTCACGCAGACGCCGGCCTCCCAGACCATGCCGATCGTGGTGGCCTCGTTCACCTCCGACTTCACGATCAGCTTCTCGTTCATCAATGCCGCCGGCGTGCTGGCCATCGTGCCGCCGGTGATCCTGGCCATCATGTTCGAGCGCTACATCGTCTCCGGCCTGACGGCCGGTGCGGTCAAGGGCTGAAGGAGACGGCGGCGTGGCGCGCATCCAGTTCAGACGGGTCGGAAAGCGCTATCCCAATGGATTCGTCGCGCTGGCCGACCTCGACCTCGAAATCGCCGACCGCGAATTCCTGGTCCTGCTCGGTCCCTCGGGCTGCGGCAAGTCGACCACGCTGAACATGATCGCCGGACTCGAGGAGATTACGGAAGGTGAGCTGCGCTTCGACGACGTGGTCGTCAACGATGTGCCGCCGCACAAGCGCGACGTGGCAATGGTGTTCCAGAGCTACGCGCTGTACCCGCACAAGTCCGTCTACGAGAACATCGCGTTCGGCCTGCGCATGCGTCGCCACGACGCGGCGGAGATCGACCGCCGCGTGCGCGACGCGGCGCGCCGGCTCGAGATCGAGCCGCTGCTCGAACGCCGGCCCAACCAGCTCTCGGGCGGCCAGCGCCAGCGGGTTGCGTTGGGCCGGGCGATCGTGCGCCAGCCGGCGGTCTTCCTGATGGACGAGCCGCTGTCCAACCTGGACGCCGCGCTGCGCATCTCGATGCGCGCAGAGATCAAGCAGCTGCACCACGCGATGCAGACCACGTTCGTCTACGTCACGCATGACCAGGCCGAGGCGCTGACGCTGGCCAATCGAATCGTCGTGATGCGAGACGGCGTCGTGCAGCAGATCGGCACGCCCGACCAGATTTACGAGATGCCCCGCAACATGTTCGTTGCGTCCTTCCTGGGCAACCCGCCGATCAATTTCCTGCCCGGTGCGCTCGGGCCCGTGGCTGACGGCTTGGGGTTTGTCTGTGGCGACATCCGGCTGGCGCTCCCCGAGGGGCTGGCCCTGCCGGCGGACGTCCAGGCCGGGCGCGAAGTGGTGCTGGGTCTGCGCGCCGAGGACGTGGTCGAGCAGGCCGAAGCCCCCGTGGGTCGGCTGCTGCGCGGGCGCGTGCAGTCGGTGTTGCCCGTCGGCTCGGATTCCTTCCTGGGGCTCCAGACAACCGCCGGCCAGGTCTTCGTGCGCGTGGGCAAGGACCGGCGCCACCAGGAGGGCGAGAACGTCGAGCTGGCGGTCAACCCCCGACGCCTGCACCTGTTCGATCGACAAAGCGGCAACAGCCTGCGCGCCGACGGAGCACAGCGCCCGTGAAGCCGAGCGCCTTTCGCTACCACCGCCCGCCGTCGCTGGCCGCGGCGCTGGCACTGCTGGCCGAGCACGGCGATGCGGCGAAGCCGATTGCCGGCGGGCAGAGCCTGGTGCCGATGATGAACCTGCGCCTGGCGCAGCCGGCCGAGCTGGTCGACCTGAACGGTCTCGCGCAGTTGCAGTCGGTGCGCGAGACCGGCGCGGCGCTGGAGGTCGGCGCGCTGGTGCGCCACCAGGACATCGCCGATTCCGGGCTCGTGCGGCGCTGCTGCCCGCTGCTCGCGGAAGCGGCGGGAACGATCGGCCACTACGCCATCCGCCAGCGCGGCACCCTGGGCGGCAGCCTGGCGCACGCCGATCCGGCAGCGCAGCTACCGCTGGTGGCGGCCACGCTGGGCGCGCAGATCGAGGTCGCCAGCGTGCGCGGAATGCGCAGCGTGCCGGCAGCCGATTTCTTCGTCTCGGTCATGACCACCGCGCTCGAAGCCGACGAGCTGATCGTCTCGGTGCGTGTTCCGCTCGCCGCCGCCGGCGAGGGCGCGGCTTTCCGACTCTTCAGCCTGCGGCACGGCGATTTCGCCATTGTCAGCGTCGCGGCGAGCGTCGTGCTTTCCGGCGGCCGCGTCGAGCGCCTGCGCCTGGGCGTGGGGGGCGCCGGACCGGTGCCCACCGTGCTCGCCGACCTGGCCGCCGCACAGGTCGGTCGCCACACCGATGCCGCCTGGGCGGCCGAGGTCGCGGCAGACGCTCGTGCCGGGCTCGACATGCCCGACGATGGCCGCATTCCCGCGGTCTACCGGCGCGAGCTGACCGAAACGCTGGTGGCGCGCGCGCTGCACACCGCGCTCGAGCGTTGCGGAGTGCGACCGTGACGGAACGCCGGAACATCCGCCTTCACGTCAATGGCCGCGACCACGACATCGAGGTCGCGCCGCGCAAGCTGCTCTCGGACGCACTGCGGGAGGACTGCCGCCTCACCGGAACCCACGTGGGGTGCGAGCACGGCGTTTGCGGCGCCTGCACCGTGCTGGTGGACGGCCGGCCCGCCCGCAGCTGCCTGACCTTCGCCGTGCAGATGGAAGGCCACGAGATCCGCACCGTCGAATCGGTGGCCGAGGCAGACCGGCTCTCGCCGCTGCAGCAGGCGCTGCACGAGGAGCACGGCCTTCAGTGCGGCTTCTGCACGCCGGGAATCGTGATGACCTTCGAGGCCTTCCTGCGCGATCACCCCGACCCGAGCGACGAGCAGATTCGCGAGGCCCTGTCGGGCAACCTGTGCCGCTGCACCGGCTACCACAACATCGTCGCGGCGATCCGCAAGGCCGCGCGCCGGCTGCGCGAAGGCGAAGGCCATGTCGGGCGCTGATTTCCGGTACATCGGGCAGCCGCTGCCGCGCAAGGAAGACCGGCGCTTCCTCATCGGGGCCGGGTGCTACATCGACGACATCGAAGTGCCGGGCGTGCTGCATGCGTGCTTCGTGCGCTCGCCGCACGCGCAGGCACGCATCGCCCAGCACCAGCAGGTCGCCGTCCGCCAGCCGCGCCTCCTGGTCAATCCTGCGCCCGTTCACCAGCGTTCCGTTGCGCGAACCGAGGTCGGCGACCACCAGCGCATCCCCCGCGAACCGGATGCGGCAGTGATGGCGCGACACCCCGGCGTCGGTCAGGATGATGCCGGATAGCGACCCGCGGCCGACGTCGCTCGCCTCCCCGTCGGCGACGCGGAACGTCTTGCCTTCGTCAATTCCCTTGATTACCGTC
>CAYGZN010000141.1:0-7632 GCA_964354355.1 uncultured Burkholderiaceae bacterium
CGCCACGCAACGCGCGACAGCGATGCCGACAGCGCCGCCGCCACCCACCACAGCCCCCGCCAGTCGAGGCCGAACGGTTGCCCCGCCAGGGCCAGCAGCGCCGCGACGATGATGCCCAGCGCAACGCCGGAGAACAGCCACACCAGACGCTGCGCGGCGCCCACCTGCACCAGTCGCTCGAGCACCTGCGCCGACACGAACACCAGCGCCAGCGCACTCGCGACGCCCGCAACGAAGCGCACCGCCAGCCACACCGGCAGCGACGTCGTCAGCGGCATCGCCGCCAGCATCAGGGGCGTCAGCACGAGGCCGAGCCGGGCCAGCCGTGACTGCCAGGGCCGCGCGCGCACGGCCGATGCCGCCATCGCGCCGACCAGGTAGCCGACGAAGTTGGCCGAGGCGACCCAGCCGGCCTCGCGCAGGCTCAGCACGCCGCCGGCGAGCATCTCGGGCAGGATCGGCGTGTAGACGAACCGGCCGATGCCCATGACGGTCGCCAGCGCCGCGATGCCCGGCAGCAGGACGCGCCACGCACTGGCGCGGGCCTGCGCCGCCGGCGCGGCGTTCAAGGCGCGCCCCGGGCGCAACGGGTCGAGGCCGCGCAGGCGGCGGGTCGCCGCCGCGAGCCGGGGACTAGGGGCGTGCCGCCAACGGTGCGGGAGCGGCGCCGGCCGCCGGCGCGGCGCGCAGCGACACCTGCCGCAGCCGGGCCGGCTCGCCCTGGGACTCCCACTTGCGCCACGCGTGCAGCACGGCGTTCGGGTACTCGGCGCGCCCCAGGCTGCCGTTGTAGCGCCCCAGCGCACGGAACAGGTCCCCGCGCTCCATATCGAGGTAGTGGCGCAGGATCACGCAGCCGTAGCGCAGGTTGCTGCGCGCATCGAACAGCATCGCCGGATCGCCGTCGCCGATCAGCTCGGTCCAAAACGGCATCACCTGCATGTAGCCGCGCGCGCCGGCGCTGGAGATCGCGTGGCGGCGGAAGTTGCTCTCGACCTCGATCAGGCCGAGCACCAGGTGCGGGTCGAGCCCCGCGCGCTGGGCCTCGTAGCGGGCCATCTGCAGGAACTCGACGCGCTCGCGGTGCTCGGGCTTGTGGCGCCGGGGCAGGCGCTCCGACATGTCGGCCAGCCAGTCGACCTTCTCCTGCATCGACGCGAACCGGGCCTCGGGGGGCGCCCGGTCGGCAATGGCCGCGACCAGCGCGCTGCGCACCGACGCGGACAGCGGTTCGTACTGCTGGCTGCCCGCCTGCACGGCCAGGGGCGCAAGCCCCAGGACGAGCAGCGCGGCGCCCCGCATCGCCGCACCCAGCACGCGCGCCGGCCACGGGCGGACTCGCACGGCGAGGCGCCGACCCGCGCCGTGCAGGCCGCGCAGATCCGGCGAGGCGATCCGTTTCATGATCCGGCGATGGTAGGCGAGCCGGCCGCGCGCAGCCACCCGTCGGCGACGAACGGCCTAGTCCGGACGGCAGCCCGCCGTTTGGCGCCACGTTTCGGGCTCCTCAGCAACGTTCCAGCGCCTCGCGAACGCGCTCGAAGGCCTGCGCACGGGGAATCGTCACCGTCGACAGCCCGCGGCGCACGGTCAGCTCGAACAGCCCGTCCTTCAACCCGCGCTCGCCCACCGTGACGCGCAGCGGCACGCCGATCAGTTCCCAGTCGGCGAACATCGCGCCGGGCCGCTCGTCGCGGTCGTCCAGGATCACGTCCACGCCGGCAGCGGCCAGCCGCCCGTACAGCTCGTCGGCCGCGTCGCGCACGGCCTGCGAGCGCAGGTAGCCCAGCGGCGCGATGACGACCTCGAACGGCGCGATCGGGCGCGGCCACACGATGCCCTTGTCGTCGTGGTTCTGTTCGATGGCCGCGGCCGGCAGGCGCGTGACGCCGATCCCGTAGCAGCCCATCTCGATGACCCGCGACTTGCCGTCCTCGTCGATGAAGTTCGCGTTCATCGCGCTCGAGTACTTGGTGCCCAGGTAGAACACGTGCCCGACCTCGATGCCGCGCTGGATCGCCAGCACGCCCCGGCCGTCGGGCGAGGCGTCGCCGGCCACGACGTTGCGGATGTCGGCCACGCGCACCGAGCGGCCGTCCGGCTCGGGCAGGTCGCGGCCCCAGTTCACGCCGGTGTAGTGGAAGTCGGCCTCGTTGGCGCCGCACACGAAGTCGCCCATGTTGGCCACCGTGCGGTCGACGACCAGTCGCACCGGCTTCGCGGTGCCGATCGGGCCGAGGTATCCCGGGCGGCAGCCGAAGTGCTCGACGATCTCGGCCTCGGTCGCGAACCGGAAGCCCCGCAGGCCCTCCACCTTGCCGGCCTTGATCTCGTTCAGATCGTGATCGCCGCGCACCAGCGCCAGCCAGACCTCGGTGGCGACCACGCGGCGCGGCGCGGCCGAGTCGTCCCCGTCCTTCAGCGGCTCGCAGGCGTCGACGGCGAGCACCAGCGACTTGACGGTGCGCTGCAGCGGGATCCCGAGCAGCGCGGCCACGTCCTCGCAGCGCGCCCTGCCGGGCGTCGGTGTGCGGGCCAGCGCCTCGGCCGGCGCGGGCCGACTGGGCGCGGCAGGCAGCGCCTCGGCCAGCTCGACGTTGGCCGCGTAGTCCGACTGCGGGCAGTAGGCGATCGCGTCCTCGCCGGTGTCGGCGATGACCTGGAACTCGTGGCTGGCCGAGCCGCCGATCGCGCCGGTGTCGGCAGCCACCGCGCGGAACTGCAGACCCATGCGCTGGAAGATCCGGACGTACGCGTCGTACATCGCCTGGTAGCTGACCAGCGCCGCCTCGCGACTGCGGTCGAACGAGTACGCGTCCTTCATCGTGAACTCGCGCCCGCGCATCACCCCGAACCGCGGGCGCCGCTCGTCGCGGAACTTGGTCTGGATGTGGTACAGGTTGCGCGGCATCTGCCGGTAGCTGCGGATCTCCTGGCGGGCGATGTCGGTGATCACCTCCTCGGAGGTCGGCTGGACGATGAAGTCGCGATCGTGTCGGTCCCGGATGCGCAGCAGTTCGGGCCCGTACTGCTCCCAGCGGCCCGACTCCTGCCACAGCTCGGCGGGCTGCACGACCGGCATCAGCAGCTCGACGGCACCGGCGCGGTTCATCTCCTCGCGAATGATCGCCTCGACCTTGCGGATCACGCGCAGGCCCATCGGCATGTAGGTGTAGATGCCGCCGGCGAGCTTGCGGATCATGCCGGCGCGGGTCATCAGCCGGTGGCTGGCGACCTCCGCGTCGGCGGGGGCTTCCTTGAGCGTGGAGATCAGAAACCGCGTGGCTTTCATCGACGGGGGCCTTTCGAGCGGATCGCGCGCGCGCAGCGCGCGTGGCGCGCCTCGCCGTATAATCGTGCGCAATTCTAAGGGATCGAAGGGCAGCCCGATGCTGGACAAGGACGGCTATCGCCCCAACGTAGGCATCATTCTGGTCAATCAGCGCGACGAGGTCTTCTGGGGAAAGCGGATTCGCGAGCACTCGTGGCAGTTCCCGCAGGGCGGGATCAAGCGTGGCGAAACGCCCGAACAGGCGATGTACCGCGAACTGCACGAAGAGGTCGGGCTGATGCCCGACCACGTCCGGATCATCGGCCGCACCCGCGACTGGCTGCGCTATGACGTGCCCTCGCACTGGGTCCGGCGCGAATGGCGTGGCCACTACCGCGGCCAGAAACAGATCTGGTTCCTGCTGCGGCTGGTCGGCAAGGACAACGACGTGTCGCTGCGCGCATCCGAGCACCCGGAGTTCGACGCCTGGCGCTGGAACGAATTCTGGATTCCGCTCGACTCGGTCATCGAGTTCAAGCGCGACGTCTACCGGCAGGCGCTGACCGAACTGTCGCGTTACCTGTTCGGGCGCAACGAGCAGACGCGCTACCTGCGCCAGCACACGCGGCCCCGCGGGCCCCGCGAGGCGTCGCGCGACGCGCGGCTCGCCTCCGGCGAGCCCGATGCGACGCCGGCCCCGCCGGTGGCAGCCCCCCCGCCCGGGACGCCCGGCGCCTGACGCCTGACGCCCGGCACCCCCGAAGAAGCCCGACGCCCGAGGCGCGCGCCCGGACCGCGCGCGATGCCGTCAGACCGGCGTCAGCAGCGGTTTGCCCTCGGCCCACGCCACGACGTTGTCGATCGTGAGCCGCCCCATCGCCGTGCGCGTGTCGTGGGTGCCGCTGCCGTGGTGCGGCTGCAGCACGACGCGCGGCAGGTCGATCAGCGCCTGCGGCACGCGCGGCTCGTCGTCGAACACGTCCAGGCCCGCCCCGCCCAGCAGGCCCGACTGCAGCAGTTCGACCAGCGCCGGCTGGTCGACCACCGAGCCGCGGGAGATGTTCACGAAGTGGCCCTGCGGGCCCAGCGCCTCGAGCACGGCGCGCGACACGAGGCCGCGGGTGGCGGCGCCGCCCGGGCATGCGGCGATCAGCACGTCGGCCCATCGGGCCATCTGCAGCAGGTCCGGGAAGTACTGCCAGGCCACGGGCTTGCGGTTCGGTCCGTGATAGCCGGGTTCGGTGCCGAAGGCCGCGCAGCGATGGGCGATGCCCGCGCCGATGCGCCCCAGTCCGATCACGCCCACCTTGCGGCGCGTCACCGTCTGGGTCAGCGGCATCGTCCCCTTGCCGACCCAGTCGCCGTCGCGCACCCAGCGGTCGGCCGCCACGACCTGGCGCAGCGACGCCAGCATCAGCGCGACCGCGAGGTCGGCGACGTCGTCGGTCAGCACGTCCGGCGTGTTGGTCACGGCGATGCCGTGCGCGCGGCAGTAGTCCCGGTCGATCGCGTCGACCCCGACCCCGAAGCACGACACGAGCTTCAGGCGCGGCAGCTCGTCCATGACGGCCGCCTCGGCGCCGCGCCCGCCGCTGGTCACGATGACCGGGCACACGTCGCGCAGCGCCGCGAGCATCGACGGCCCGCCTGCGGGGCCGTAGTAGCGGCGCACGTCGAAGCGCGACTCCAGCTCGCGCTGGGTCGGCTCGTACAGCGGGCACATCAGCAGGACGACCGGATCCATGGCGGGCAGCTCCTCGTCAGACGGGGTCGGGGGGCGCCGAGCCGAGCCGGGCGGCCCAAGGCGCGAGCGCCGGCAGAATCGACGCGTGCAGGGCCACGCCGCGCGCCAGCTGCTCGCGCTTGCGTGCCAGCGCGCGCTCGCCGGGCAGCCGCACCGGCCGGGCGGGGTCGCGCGGCGCCGAGCGGCGGCACGCCTCGACCAGCCAGTCGGTCTGCCAGGTGAACGCCGACAGTCCGCCGAACACGTCGGGATCGTGCAGGCGCACGCAGACGGTCGCACCCCAGCCCTCCGGCACGTCCGCGCGCCCGTAGCCCGCCAGCCCGCCGGTCATCGCCTCGATCATCAGCGCGAGCCCGTAGCCCTTGTGCCCTGCGTCCAGCCCGCCCAGCGGCAGGATCGTGCCCGGCGGCTGCGCGAACAGCACCGCCGGATCGTCGGTCGGATGGCCCAGCGAATCGAGCCACCAGACGTGTTCGCCCCGCACGCCCGCGGCCTTGAGCCGGCCGCTCATGCCGTTGGTCGTCACCGACGCCGAGATGTCGACCAGGATCGGCTCGCCCGAGGTCGGGATGCCGATCGCCATCGGGTTCGGCGTGAACACCGCCTGCGTGCCGCCGAACGGCGCGACGCTGGCCACCGCCGGATCCGACGAGAAGATCTCGATCAGCAGGCCGCTGCGCGCGACCGGCTCGAGGTAGGCCGCCAGGCACGCGATGTGGTGGCTGCGCCGGATCGCGACCGTCGCGCTGCCGTGTTCGCGCGCGCGCGGCCGCGCCCACTCGATCGCGCGCCTGACCAGCGCGGGTCCGGGCAGCCGGTTGCCGTCCCAGGTTGCGGCCACCGTGCGCTCGGCCAGCACGTCGGGCTCACCGATGCGGTTCATCCGGCCCTTGTCGAGCTCGCCCAGGTAGCCGGCGAGCAGCGCCAGGCCGTGGGTGTCGTGGCCGAGCAGGTCCGCCTCGACCAGCACCTCGGCGACGTCCTCGGCGTGGCCCGCCTCCATGCCCGCGCCCGCCAGCAGGCGGACCGCCCACGCAACGAGCGCCTCGGCGGGGTAGCGCGCCGGCGGCGCATCTGCCGCGCGCACGTCAGTACACCGCCCGGCCGCCTGACACGTCGAACACCGCGCCGGTCGAGAACGAGCACTCCTCGCTGGCCAGCCACGCAACGATCGACGCGATCTCCTCGACCTGGCCGAACCGCCCCATCGGTATCTTGGACAGCATGAACTCGATGTGCTGCGGGGTCATCTGGTCGAAGATCGCGGTCTTCACCGCCGCCGGCGTGATGCAGTTGACCCGTATGCCGGTCTTCGCGAGCTCCTTGCCGATCGACTTGGTCAGGCCGATCACGGCCGCCTTGGAGGCCGAGTACGCGCCCGCGTTGGGATTGCCCTCCTTGCCCGCGATCGAGGCGATGTTGACGATGCGGCCGTAGTCGCGCTCGAGCATCTTGTTGCCGACGGCGCGGTTGCAGTAGAACACCCCGTGGACGTTGACGTCGAACACCCTGCGCCAGGCCTCGGGCGGGTACTCGAGCGTCGTGGTGTTGGGGCCGGTGATGCCGGCGCTGCACACCAGGATGTCGATCCTGCCGAACGCGGCGGCCGTCTGCTCGGTGGCGCGCTGCACCGATGCCTCGTCGGCGACGTCGACCGCCAGCGCCTGGTGCGGTCCGCCGCCGAGCGCCGCGGCGGCCTCGCGGGCCGCCTTCGCGTCGAGATCCCAGACCGCGACGCGCGCGCCGCTGGCCGCGAACCGGTGGCCGATCGCCAGCCCGATGCCGGCGGCGCCGCCGGTGATCACCGCACAGCGGTCCTTCAGGTCGATCGTGTTCACGGCCGGGTCTCCTTGGGTTGGCGCAACGCGAAACGCCGGACTCTACTGCATCGATCGGCTGCGATCAAAGCCGCCCGCGCGCACCCCGGCCGCCGCGCCGGGTCGCCGCGAGCGTCGCGCCGCTCACTTCAGGGCCCGCGGCAGCCACAGCGACAGGTCCGGCCAGTAGGTGATCATCACCAGCGCCAGGCCCAGCGGGATGTAGAACGGCAGCATCGCGCGCACCACGGCCGCGAAGCTGACCTTGGCGATGTCCTGCACGATGAACAGCAGCACGCCGAACGGCGGCGTGGTCGCGCCGATCAGCAGGTTCAGGATCACCACCAGCCCGAAGTGCACCGGGTCGATGCCCAGCTGCGTGATCAGCGGCAGGAAGGTCGGCACGGCGATCAGCAGGATCGCGGTGGTCTCCATCACGCAGCCGACGACCAGCAGCAGCACGTTGATCATCGCCAGGATCAGCCACTTGTTGGTGGTGACCTCGAGCAGCCAGGCGCTGAGGTTCGCCGGCACGTTGTTGATCGCGATCGCCCAGCCAAACGGCACCGCCGCGGCCATGATGAACACCAGCACGCCGGTGGTCACGAAGGCCTCGCCGATGCACTTGTACAGCCGGGCGAGGGTCAGTTCACGGTAGGCGAAGCCCAGCACCGTCGCGTACACGACCGTGACCGCGCCGAGTTCGGTCGGCGTGGCCACACCCGAGAGCAGGCCGACCACCAGGATCACCGGCGCCAGCAGCGCCGGGATCGCGCGCACGAAGGTCGAGCGCAGCCGTG
>CAYGZN010000142.1:0-7624 GCA_964354355.1 uncultured Burkholderiaceae bacterium
ATTTCGGCGTCGGACGCGCCCGGCCGCCCGTAGCCGATGTTGTAGCGGACCGTGTCGTTGAACAGCACGGTGTCCTGCGGCACGATGCCGATGGCCGCACGCACGCTCGACTGCGTGACGGTGCGGATGTCCTGGCCGTCGATGCGGATCGCCCCGCCGGTCACGTCGTAGAAGCGAAACAGCAGCCTCGCCAGCGTCGACTTGCCCGCGCCGCTGGCGCCGACCACCGCGGCCGTCGTGCCCGGCGCGATCACGAAGCTGACCTCGTGCAGGATCTGCCGCTCGGGCTCGTAGGCGAACGACACCCGATCGAAGCGGACCTCGGGCGCGCCCGCTGCGGCCAGCGCCAGCGCCGGCGCGCCCGGCGGGTCGGCGACCTCGCGGTTCGCGTCGAGCAGCGAGAACAGCCGCTCCATGTCGGCCAGGCTCTGCTTGATCTCGCGGTACAGCACGCCGAGGAAGTTCAGCGGCAGGTACAGCTGGATCATGAACGCGTTGACCAGCACCAGGTCGCCCAGCGTCATGCGCCCCTCGACGACGCCCAGCGTCGCGCGCCAGATCATCAGCGTGACGGCGACCGCGATGATCAGCGACTGGCCGACGTTGAGCACCGACAGCGAGGTCTGGCTGCGGATCGCGGCGCGCTCCCAGCGCCGCAGGCTGTCGTCGTAGCGGCGCGCCTCGAACGCCTCGTTGCCGAAGTACTTGACGGTCTCGTAGTTCAGCAGCGAGTCGATTGCGCGCGTGTTGGCCTTGGAGTCCAGCTCGTTCATCGAGCGGCGGAACTCGGTGCGCCACTCGGTGACGAGCACCGTGTACGTGATGTACAGCACCAGCGCG
Source organism: uncultured Burkholderiaceae bacterium (assembly GCA_964354355.1). Taxonomy (GTDB): domain Bacteria; phylum Pseudomonadota; class Gammaproteobacteria; order Burkholderiales; family Burkholderiaceae_E; genus CAYGZN01. Next base: position 841 of record CAYGZN010000142.1, read on the forward strand.
ACCCCGGCGATCACCGCGAACCAGGGCTCGTAGTGCAGGACCAGGTAGCCGACCACCAGCGTGATCTCGACCAGCGTCGGCAGGATGCTGTACAGCGTGTACGACACCAGGCTCGCGACGCCGCGCGTGCCGCGCTCGATGTCGCGCGTGAGCCCGCCGGTGGCGCGCTCCAGGTGAAAGCGCAGCGACAGCCCGTGCAGGTGGCCGAACACCTGCAGCGCGATGTTGCGCACCGCGCGCTGCGTGACCTTGGCGAACACGAACTCGCGCAGCTCGGTGAACGCGGTCGAGGCCAGCCGCAGCAGGCCGTAGGCCGCGATCAGCCCGAGCGGCACCACGGCCACCGCGGCCACCGCAACGGTGCCGGCGGCGGGCCCGCCCGCCGCGGCGCCCGCGGTGGCTGCACCACCGGCAGCGCCCGGCGCAACGCCGGTCAGCCCGTCGACGATGTGCTTGAGCACGACCGGCACCCCGACCGTCGCCATCTTGGCTGCGACCATGCAGCCGATCGCCAGCAGCACGCGCCAGCGAAACGCCCACAGGTAGGGGAACAGGCTGCCCAGCGTCTGCCAGTCGGACCGGGATTTCGGCCGCCCCGGGCCGGGTGCCGGCGGGGCCGGATTCGCGTGTCGTCGCATCGGGTACAGTGTAACGACATCGCGCGCGAGCGCCCGGAGATCCCCGATGACGATGCCGCTTGCCCTGCCCGACGGCCATCAGCTGGCGCTGCGCGTCACGCCGATGCCGGCCGACGTCAATGCCAACGGCGACATCTTCGGCGGCTGGGTGATGGCGCAGGTCGACATCGCCGGCGGCGTCACCGCGGCGCGCCGCGCGCGCGGGCGCGTGGTCACCGTCGCGGTCAACGCGTTCCAGTTCAAGCAGCCGGTGTCGGTCGGCGACGTCGTGTCGTTCTACACGCGGGTCGAGTCCACCGGGCGCACGTCGGTCACCGTGCACGTCGAGGTGATCGCCGAGCGCAACCCCGCGGCACCGGTCACCGTCAAGGTCACCGAGGCGACGCTGACCTACGTGGCCATCGACGCCACGGGCCGCAAGCGAGGTCTACCCGACCTGACCGCCTGACGCGCCGGGTTGCGGACCGACGCTGAACTGCCCGGCCTCGCCGACGCTGAACTGCCAGGCCTCGCCGGCGCGGACCACCCAGCCGCCGGTCGGCGGCGCAAAGTGCGTGCCCAGCACCAGCACCGGCCGGTCGCTGTAGCGGGCCAGGAACGCACGCCGCGTCAGGCGCGCCGCCTCGCGGTCGGAGTCGAAGTTGTTCGCGAGGTCCGGCTCGCTGCACTGGATCGGGTGGTGCATCAGGTCGCCGGTGATCACCGCCTCGCGACCCTGCGAGGCGATGTGCACGCTGACGTGCCCCGGCGTGTGGCCGGGCGTGGGCTCGAGCCACACCTCGTCGGTGATCCGATGGTCCATCTCGACCAGGTCGGCGAGCCCCGCGTCGACGATCGGGCGCACCGAGTCCGCCAGCACGTCGGCCTCGCCGGGCGGGTCGCCCTGCCCGTCGTGCGCGGCCACCTGCGCCGACCAGTGGGCCCACTCGATGCGCCCGAACAGATAGCGCGCATTCGCGAACGTGGGCACCCAGCGGCCGTCGGCCAGCCGGGTGTTCCAGCCGACGTGGTCCACGTGCAGGTGCGTGCAGACGACGGTGTCGATCGACTCGGGCGGGTGGCCGGCGCGGGCCAGGTCCTGCAGGAACGGCCCGCGCAGCCGGTCCCACGCACGCACGCGCCGCGGCTTGTCGTTGCCCACGCAGGTGTCGACGATGATCCGCCGGCCCTGCGACTCGATCACGAATGCGTGCACCGACGCGAACAGCTTGCCCTCTTCGTCGGCGAAGTGCGGGCGCAGCCACGCGTAGCGTTTGACGAACCCGGCGTCGGCCGCCGGAAAGAAGAACATCCCCGAGGTCGGCTGGCCGCCCAGCTCGATGACCTGCGTGATCCGCACATCGCCCACCTGCCACGTCTTCATGCCGACTGGTTCCCCGTTGCCAAAGGTGTCACCCCGCGTGCGATGATCCGACGATCATCGCAGAAAACCGCGTTCGCGGCCCGCTTCGCGTCACTGCGGGCGACGTCGTTCACCGCCCCCGTTCGCGAACCCCGACAGGAGACTCGTCATGGGCGCAGTCCTGGGCATCGGCATCTCGCACTACCCGCCGTTTTCCGGCCTCGACGCCGACATGGCCGGCATCCTGCGCCGCCGTCTCGCCGACCCGGGCGTGCCGGCCCGCGCGAAGGACCCGGCCGGCTGGCCGGCGCTGATGCGCGAGGAGTGGGGCGACGACCAGGGCGTGCGCGCGGCCGCACGGCACCGCGCGCAGATGCTCGAGGGGCTGCTGCGCGTGCGCACCGCGCTCGACGCGTTCCGCCCGGACGTCGTCGTGATCTGGGGCGACGACCAGTACGAGAACTTCCGGGAGGACGTGATCCCGCCTTTCTGCGTGCAGGCCTATCCGGACATGACGCTGCGCCCGTGGCAGCAGGCCGGCGAGTCGGCGATGATGGCGGGACGGCCCAACGTGTGGAACGAGCCGCCCGAGCACGAGTTCGGCGTGCGCGTGCACCGCGACGCGGCGCGCCACCTCGTCACCGGCCTGCTCGAGCGCGAGTTCGACGTGGCCTACGCGTACAAGCCGCTGCACCACCCGGGCCTGTCGCACGCGTTCCTGAACGCGATCCTGTACCTGGACCACGAGCGGCGCGGCTTCGACTATCCCGTCGTGCCGTTCCAGATCAACTGCTATGGCTCGAAGGTGATCGGCCACCGCGGCTTCGTCACCGACATCGGCGACGTGCGCCCGCCCGATCCGCCGTCGCCGTCGCCGCGCCGCTGCTTCGACCTGGGTGGCGCGGTGGCGCGGATCTGCGCCGACAGCCCGTGGCGGGTGGCGCTGCTGGCCTCGTCGAGCTGGTCGCACGCGTTCCTGGTCGACCGGACCTGGCGGATGATGCCGGACGTCGACACCGATCGCGCGCTGTACCGGGCGATGCTCGCGGGCGACTACGACGCGTGGCGGCGCTTCCCGCTGGATCGCCTCGTCGACAGCGGCGGCCAGGAGGTGCTGAACTGGTTCGCGCTGGTCGGGGCGATGAACGCGCTGGGCCACCGCGTGGCCTGGTCGTCGTTCGTCGAGACCTACGTGTTCAATTCGAGCAAGGTGGCGGCGGTCTTCGCGCCGGGCGCGCCACGGCCCGACGCGTAGACGTCGGCGCGACGCATAGACGTCGGCGCGACGCGCCCGCCGCGGGCCCGCGTGCGAGAATCGGCGATGGCCGATGCCCGCTCGCACACCGTCGATCCTGCCGAGGTCGAGATCACTGCCGTGCGCGCCCAGGGCGCGGGCGGCCAGAACGTCAACAAGGTCTCGAGCGCGGTGCACCTGCGCTTCGACGTCGCGGCGTCGTCGCTGCCCGATGCGGTCAAGCAGCGGCTGCTGGCGATGAGCGACCAGCGCATCACGCGCGAGGGCGTCGTCGTCATCAAGGCCCAGCAGCACCGCAGCCAGGAGCAGAACCGCGCCGAGGCCCTCGAGCGGCTGCAGGCGCTGGTCGACGAGGCGGCCGAGGTGCCCAGGCCGCGGCGCCCGACACGGCCCACGCGGGCCTCGCAGGTCAGGCGCGTCGACGAGAAGACGCAGCGGGGCAAGATCAAGGCGCTGCGCGGGCGCGGCTCGGTGCCCGAGCAGTAGCCGGATCGCGCGTCAGCCGGCGCCGGCAAGCAGTTCCGCGCAGCCCGTGTCCTGCAGCAGCCGCGACACGATCGCGCGGTCCCCGCCCGACAGCCGGCCATACGACTCGCGCAGCCACTGCACGCACTTGCCCTGGTACGGAAACGGCTGCTGCACCCACGGTCGGCCGTCGACCTCGCACTCGACGCGCTGCGCGCCCGCCTGCAGCGCCCGTGCGTTGGCCAGCATCACCGGCACGTAGACGCGCCCGACCTCGCGCAGCAGCGCCGCCAGCGTCTGCGGCAGGGTCTCGCGCGTGATCCAGTCGCCGTGCTCGGGCTCCAGCCCGGACAGGTCGTCGACGAGCCCGACCCAGGCGTAGACCCGCGCAGCCCGTGCCAGCGTCAGCGCCGCCGGCGTCGGGTCGAAGTGCGCGAGCTGCGTCAGCTGGCCGAACACGCCGACGTCGGACGCGCCGGGCCGGTTGCCCATCAGGAAGGGTCGCGCGGCGAGGTGCGCCTCGAACGCGGCCAGGAAACGCTCGTAGCTGGCCTCGATCACGGGAGCCGTCGTCGCGCTGGAGCCGACCACGTACAGCCGCGAGATCTGGCGCTCGGAGAACTGCGCCTTCATCTGCTGCATCGTCGCCTCGGGGCCGCTGATGTCGCGCCAGCGCGGCAGGATGTCTCCGGCCTTCTCGATGTCCGCGGCATAGTGCCAGCGGTAGTGGAACATCGCCTTGGTCAGCCACTCGTCGGCGTAGTCCTCGAGCAGCTCGTCCAGGAATCGCACCACCGGGTCGGGCGGCAGCATGCTGCGGCCGGCGACCTCGGCCTCGAGGCGCCGGATGATCGGCGTCGAGTCGACGACCGCCTCGAGCGCACCGGCGGCGCCGGGCAGGTAGAACGTCGGCAGCAGCTGGACCTTCGGACGCGGCAGCTCGGCGTGCGTGGCGTGCGAACCGACCAGCAGGCGGTACGGGATGCGCCGGTAGCGCAGCACCGCAAGCATCTTGCGCGTGTACGGGGAGCCGGGGGCACCCTTGATCGCGATCGGCAGGTCCAGGCTCATCGGGTGTCTCCGGAATTCGTCGGGGGATCGGGGGATCGGGGGTCGTGCCCGCGCGTCGAGGCTAAGCGCTGGCGGGGCCGGGCGCAACCCGGGTGCTAAGATTCCGGTCCCATGCACGACCGATTCCCGATCCGAGTCCCGCCTGGCCTGTTCCGGCTGGCCGCGTGGCTTGCGTTCGTGGCGACGCTGTCCGGTGCGCTCGCGCCCGCCGTCTCGCAGGCCCTGGCGGGCACGAGCGCCGACCTGTGCCTGTCGACCGACGCCGCGCCGGGGTCGGTCGCGCTCGAGCCCGGTCCGTGGTCAGGCTCGTCGTCGAATCCGCACAGCGACCACGGGGCCGCCTGCCCGTTCTGCCTGAAGCACGGTGCGTCGTCGGCTGCGCCGCCCCCGTCGCTGCCGGCACACGCGCTATCGCCGGGTTGGCGGGCGCCCGCCTGCGAGGGCCGTGCGGCAGCATCTGCCGCGCCGGCCCGCTGGATCACCGCGCCGCCGCGCGGCCCGCCGGCGCGCGGCTGAGCACCCGCCCCTGACGGCGCGCGGCAGCCCGTTCGCCGGCTGCGCGGTGCCCCGGCGGCGCCGCGACGCTTCATCCCGAACACCCCGATCCACGGAGTCCCCGACATGACATCCCTTGCACGAATCATTCTGCCCACGTTCTTCGGCGTTGCCTGCCTCGCGTCGACGGCGCCCGCCCTGGCCCAGGTCGCCGTCGGCGAGCCGTGGGTTCGCGCCACCGTCCCCCAGCAGCAGGCGACCGGCGCCTTCATGAAGCTGACCTCGCCCAAACCGGCCCGCCTCGTCGAGGCGCGCTCGCCGGTCGCCGGCGTGGTCGAGATCCACGAGATGGCAATGGACAACAACGTGATGAAGATGCGCGCGATCGCCGGGCTGGACCTGCCCGCAGGCCGAAGCGTCGAGCTCAAGCCCGGCGGCTACCACGTGATGCTGATGTCGCTGAAGCAGACGCTCAAGGACGGCGACACGGTGCCGATCACGCTGGTCTTCGAGGGTGCCGACAAGCAGCGCGAGACGATCGAGATCAAAGCGCCGGTGCGGCCGCTGACGACCGGCCCGCAGCCGATGCCCAAGCACTGAAGGCACGGGCGCCGGCAGGCGTTGGTCGGAGCGCGCGTCGGCTCGGGCCCGTCAGGGGTTCGCGCCCGAGCGCGGATCGGCCAGGCGCGGATCCGTGACGAAGCCGCTGTCGGTCAGGCTCTCCAGGAACGCCACCAGGTCGTTGCGCTCCCCGTCCGAGAGCTCGAACCCGACGATCAGCGGGCTCTTGTATGGGCTCGTCGAGCCGGTGCCACGATAGCGGCCCTGGTGGATCGTCCGCCCGCCGGCGACGTAGTGGTCGATGACGTCCTGCAAGCTTGCCAGGCTCCCGTCGTGCATGTAGGGAGCGGTCAACGCGACGTTGCGCAGGCTCGGCGTGCGGAATTTGCCCTCGTCGTTGGGGTCTCCCGTTAGTTCGCCTATTCCCGGGTTGTCGGGCGGGTAGCCGCCGCGGCCATCCACGTTGTAGAGCCCGTTGTTGTGGAACCCCACTTCGGGAAAGGCCAGGCCCGCGTGCTGGACATTGTCGGTGAAGTTGAACCCGCCGTGACAGTGGTAGCACTCGAGCCGCTCACCGAAGAACAGGGCCTCGCCGCGTTTGGCCGCCGGCGAGATCGCGTCGGGCTGCCCACCGTAGCGGTAGCGGTCGTACGGCGAGTCGAGCGAGATCAGCGTGCGCTCGAAGGCGGCCAGGGCGCGCGTGATCGTCGACAGCGTGATCTCGCCGGCCGATTCCGGGAACGCCACGCGGAACATCGCCGGATAGCGCGGATCGGCAGCGAGACGCGCGAACAGCTCCTGCTCGCGTCCCCCCATGCCCATCTCGACCGGACGCTCACCGAACAGCGGCAGCAGAGCCTGAAACTCCAGTGAGCGGACGTTGGGGTTCGACCACGTCAGCACCGGGAGGTACGCAACGTTGGCCAGCGCCATCGACGACCGCACCCCGAGGTGGCC
>CAYGZN010000143.1:0-7616 GCA_964354355.1 uncultured Burkholderiaceae bacterium
CCCCGACAGCAGGTGCGCCCAGCGACTCTCCCGGGACCCGGGCTGGCGCGCCAGTCGCACCACGTAGGGCCCGGCCGCGCGCTCGGCGAGTTCGTCCAGGTACGCCTCGATCGCCGACAGGTCCGAGAACCGGTGCAGCCGCTCGCAGTTGGCGCGCAGCTCGGCCGCGGTCTGCGGCCCGCGCAGCATCAGCGTGGCCAGCAGCGCGACCGACTCCGACGGAACCTCCAGCACGCGCCGCGCGTTCTCGGCGTAGCGCATCGTGCGGCCTCCGCTGGTCTCGATGACCAGCGTCAACGCCTTGAGCCGGTCGATCGCCGTCAGCACATCGGCATCGCCGAGCGACATCACCGGCTCGCGGCTGGTCTTCTGGTTGCACCCCGCCACCAGCGCGTTCAGTGTCAACGGGTAGATGTCGGGGACCGTGCGCGCCTTCTCGACGAGAACGGCGAGCACACGGGCCTCCACGGCGGTCAATCGGGGAACGGGGCGCTCGGACATGGGCGGTGACGGCGATCGGCGGAGTTCGATCCGGCTGGACGGATGCCGTAGTATGACTCCGTCACCCGCTTTGGGCACCCGCTCCGGGCGCGAGCCGGTGACGACCCTCCAACGCGGCATCCGGCGAGAATACGATGAAGATCAGAGAGCTGGCCACCGGCCTGTTGTTTCCCGAAGGCCCCGTGGCGATGGACGACGGCTCGGTCGTGCTGGTCGAGATCGCCCGCGGCACGCTGACGCGCGTCACGACGGACGGACGCGTTCAGGTGCTCAGCCCGCTGGGCGGCGGGCCCAACGGCGCCGCCATCGGCCCGGACGGTGCGGTCTACGTGTGCAACAACGGCGGCTTCGAGTTCGCCACCGAGCACGACGGCTGCCTGCGCCCGATCCGCCAGGCCGATGCGTACACGGGCGGCTGGATCGAGCGCGTGAACCTGGCCTCCGGCAAGGCCGAGCGGCTCTACGACCAGGTCGACGGCCACCCCCTGCGCGGCCCCAACGACCTCGTGTTCTCGGCCGACGGCGGCTTCTGGTTCACCGACCTCGGCAAGGTCCGCGCGCGCGACATGGACCGCGGCGGCGTGTATCACGCGCGCGCCGACGGCAGCGCGATCAGCGTCGTGGCGGCGCCGGCGATGACCCCGAACGGCATCGCGCTGTCGCCCGATGGCCGCACGCTGTACTACGCCGAGACCGAGGGCGCGCGCCTGTGGGCGTTCGAGATCGAAGCGCCGGGACGCCTGCGCAAGCTGCCCTGGCCGTCGCCGCAGGGCGGCCGCATGGTCACCGCGGCGCCCGGTGGGCACTACCAGCGATTCGACTCGATCGCGGTCGACGCGCTGGGCAACATCTGCGTGGCCACGCTGCTTCACGGCGGCATCACCGTCGTCTCGCCGGACGGGCGCTACTGCAGCCACGTGCCGACGCAGGACCGCTACACCACCAACCTCTGTTTCGGCGGCAAGGACATGCGCACGGCGTTCGTCACGCTGTCCGGCGTGGGCAAGCTGATCGCGATCGACGAGTGGCCCGTGCCCGGGCTGCGGCTGAACTTCAACGCGTGAGCCGCGCGCCGGCCGGACACCCGCCGCGCACCGGGCGCCGCCGCGCCGGCGACACGCGCTCAGATGAACAGGTCGACGATCGCCAGGCCGACGAAGTAGAACGGCCGCAGGAACACGTTCAGCGTGTTCGTCGCCATCAGCGCCAGCACGATGAACAACCCGTACGGCTCGATGCGCGCGAACTGGTACGACAGCCCGTGCGGCAGCAGCCCGGTGACGATCCGCCCGCCGTCCAGCGGCGGCACCGGCAGCAGGTTCAGCGCCATCAGCCCGATGTTCACGAACACCCCGGCCTTGGCCATCTGCATGAAGAACGGCTCGTCGATCCCGGCCGTGATCAGCACCTTGAGCAGCACCGCCCACAGGATCGCCATCACCAGGTTCGATGCGGGCCCGGCGGCTGCCACCCAGACCATGTCCTGCTTGGGCCGGCGCAGGCTGCCGAAATTGACCGGCACCGGCTTGGCCCAGCCGAACAGGAAGCCGCCGCCACCGATCGAGGACAGCAGCAGGATGCCGATCGGCACCAGAATCGTGCCCACCGGATCGATGTGCCGCAGGGGGTTCAGCGTGATCCGGCCCATCACGTAAGCGGTCTGGTCGCCGAACATCCGCGCGACGTAACCGTGCGCAGCCTCGTGCAGCGTGATCGCGAACAGCACCGGCAGCGCGTAGACGGTGATCGTGCGGATGAGGTCTTCCATGGCTCGCAGTCTAGCAAGGTCGCACGCCTCGATCGGCCCGGGCCGGCCGCGGCTGATCGGCCGAATCAGAACCGCGCCGCGAAGCCGATCTGCGCGACACCCTGCGTGATGACGTCGCCCCGCAGCGTGTACACGCAGCCGCCCGAGCAGAACAACGAACTCTCGCTGCTGATCACGGTCACGAAGGCGCGCGCCTCGAACCGCAGGGCCGCATTGCGCCCCAGCGGCATCTGGTAGCCGACGCCCACGTTCAGCGACGGCCCCCACTCGGTGCTGTAGCCGTCCAGCCCGGGCCGGAACTGCGTGACGCCGAGCCCCCCGACCACGTACCCGCCGTCGCCGAGCCGGCCGGAGAAGAAGTTCGTGCCGCCCAGGTGCAGCATCACCACCTTGATCGGCAGCGTCTGGCCGGGCGGCACCGGCTGGGTCTGGATCGAGCCGAGGCCGAGCTGCGAGTCCTGGTACGACAGGAACACCTGGACCTGGCGCGCCGCATCGATCGGCATGTCGAAGCTGGCGGCCAGGTTCGCCGAGCTGTCGATCGTGACGCTCTTGCCGGTGCTGACTTCCGTGAAGCTCCCCCCGGTGAGATAGCCGGCATACACGGTGACGGTTCGCTCATTGGCCCACGAGTCCGCAGGCGGCGCCGCCGGCGACTGCGCGCGCGCGGCCGGCGCCCCGAACGCCAGCGCAGCGACGGCGCCGAGCAGCCATCGCGTTCTTCCGGGAATGGCATCCCGGGCAGCAGGTCCGGTCAAGGTGCGACTCCGCCCAAGCAGAAGGCCGCCAGTGTAACCGCACGTCCCCGGGCTGCTACCATTGGCCGCATGACTGTCGGTCACTCGTCGATGCAGCCGCACCCCGCGGGCCAGGCGCGCTGATGCCCGACGGGTCGGCGCCTCGCCGCGCCGTGATCCTGCTCATTGTGCTCACGCTGGTCTGGGGCACGAACTGGCCGTTGTTCCCGCTGGCGGTGCGTGAGCTGTCGGTCTGGACGTTCCGCGCGATCGCCGTCACGGTGGCCGGTTGCGTGCTGCTTGCGGTGGCGCGCGTGCGCGGCCAGTCGCTGGTCGTGCCGCGCAGGCACTGGCCGACGATCTGCCTGGCCACCCTCTTCTACCTGGTGCTGTGGAACATCGCCAGCACCTACTCGGCCGTGCTGATCCCGTCGGGGCAGTCGGCCGTGCTCGGGTTCACGATGCCGCTGTGGTCGGCGCTGATCTCGTGGGCCGTGCTGGGCGAGCGCATCAGCGCCCGGCTGCTGCTCGCCGTCGTGCTGGGCGGCGTCGGGGTCGTGCTGCTGATGGTGCCCGGCTTCGCGGCCTACGCCAAGGCGCCGCTCGGCTTTGCGCTGGGGCTGGCCGCGGGGATCGGCTGGGCGATCGGCTCGCTGATCCTCAAGCGCAACCCCGTGGACGTTCCGGTGACGGTGCTCACGGGCTGGCAGCTGCTGATCGCTGCCGTGCCGACGACGATCGGCGCGCTGGCGCTGGGCGACGGTCACTGGTTCGTGCCTTCGTGGCAGACGATCGCCGTGATCGCCTACATCACGCTGGTGCCGATGTGCGTGGGCAACGTGGCCTGGTTCTCGATCGTCGGGCTGCTGCCGCTGAACGTGGCCGGGCTGTCGTCCGTGATGGTGCCGGTCGTGGCGATGGTCTCGGGCGCGATCGTGCACGGCGAGCCGCTGGGGCCCCTGCAGTGGCTGGCAATGGCCTGCTGCGTGGCCGGCCTGTGGCTGGCGCTGCTCAAGCCGCAGCCCGACGGGCCGCCCCCGCCGCGCCGCGCCCGCCTCGGCTGATCCGATTTGTGCACCAAAGGTTAGAGTCTTTCTCCCATTACGCTCTTTTTCGGCAAGAATCGGGCCGTTACTCTTCGCCCGAGGAGATCGCCGTGCCGCCTTCGTCGAAACCCGCCCCGCGCTTTGCCGCCGTCGTATTCGACGCCTACGGCACGCTGTTCGACGTCCATTCGGTCGCCAGCCTGGCGCAGCAGCTTTTTCCGGGCCAGGGCGAGGCGCTGTCGCTGCTGTGGCGCCAGAAGCAGCTCGAGTACTCCTGGCTGCGCGCGATGTCGGGCCGGTACAAGCCGTTCTGGGAGATCACCCGCGACGCGCTGCGCTACGCGGCCGCACGATTGGGGCTCGACCTGGGTCCGGCCGACGAAGCCCGGCTGATGAACCAGTATTCGTGCCTGTCGGCCTTCCCCGAGAACCTGGGCGCACTGCGCGACCTGAAGGCGGCCGGCCTGTCGCTGGGCATCCTCACCAACGGCAACCGCGACATGGTCGAGGTGTCCGTTCGCAGCGCCGGCATGACCGGCCTGTTCGAGCATCTGCTGTCGTCGCAGACGGTCGAAACCTTCAAGACCATCGACCGCATCTACGCACTCGGACCGGCCGCGTTCGGGTGCCCTGCACGCCAGATCCTGTTCGTGTCGTCCAACGGCTGGGACGCGATCGCCGCGCGCTGGTACGGGTACACCAGCTTCTGGATCAATCGCACCGGCGCCCCGCCCGAGCGGCTGGACACCGACCCGGATCACACCGGCAGCCTGCTGACCGACGTGCTCGCGCTCGTACGCGGCTGACCTTCCGAACGAACTCACCTTCCTGGAGAAGACCCATGACCCGACGCATCGAGAAATTCGGACTCCGCGTGGCTGCCAGCCTGCACGACATGATCGAACGCGAGGCGCTGCCCGGCACCGGCGTGGCCTCCGATTCCTTCTGGCAGGGCCTGTCGGCGCTCGTCCACGACAAGGGCCCGAAGAACCGCGCGCTGCTGGCTCGCCGCGACGCGCTGCAGGCCCAGATCGACGCGTGGCATCGCACGCATCGCGGCCGGCCGCACGACCAGGCCGCCTACACGGCATTCCTGTCCGAGATCGGCTACCTGGTTCCCGAGGGCCCCGACTTCAGCATCGAGACGATCAACGTCGATGCGGAGATCGCCGCCATTCCCGGACCGCAGCTGGTCGTGCCGGTGATGAACGCGCGCTACGCGCTGAACGCCGCCAACGCCCGCTGGGGCAGCCTGTACGACGCGCTGTACGGCACGGACGCGATGGGCGAGGCCCCGGCCACCGGCGGCTACGACCCGGCGCGCGGCGCGCGCGTGATCGCGTGGGCCAAGAGGTTTCTCGACGAGGAGATCCCGTTGGCGCGGGGGAGCCACGCGGGCGTGACCGGTTATCGGGTCGAGGGCGGCGCGCTGCGCGCCGACGCCCCGGGTGGCCCGTGCGGCCTGGCCGAAGCGTCGCTGTTTGCGGGCTATCGCGGCGACCCCGCCTCGCCCACCGCGGTGCTGCTGCGGCACAACCGCCTGCACATCGAGCTGCAGATCGACCGAAGCCACGCGATCGGCCGCACCGACCCGGCCGGTGTCGCCGACGTGGTGATGGAAGCCGCGATCACGTCGATCATGGACTGCGAGGACTCGGTGGCCGCGGTCGACGCCGAAGACAAGGCGCTCGCGTATCGGAACTGGCTCGGCCTGATGCGCGGCACGTTGTCCGAGAGGGTGGCCAAGGGTGACGCCCACTTCGAGCGCAGGCTGAATCCGGACCGCGAGTACCGCGCGCCGGACGGCTCGGCGTTCAGCCTGAAGGGGCGCGCGCTGATGCTGGTGCGAAACGTCGGACACCTGATGACCAATCCGGCGGTGCTGGACCGCGACGGCCACGAGGCCCACGAGGGCCTGCTCGACGCCATGTGCACGGTCATGATCGCGATGCACGACCTGCGCAAGACCGCCGGCGCGCGCAATTCCACGCAGGGCTCGATCTACGTGGTCAAGCCCAAGATGCACGGACCCGAGGAAGTCGCCTTCGCCGACGAGGTCTTTACGCACGTCGAGCAGGCGCTCGGACTGCCCGCCGACACCGTGAAGATCGGCATCATGGACGAGGAGCGGCGCACGAGCGTCAACCTCAAGGAGTGCATCCGCGCCGCAAAGCGCCGCGTGGCATTCATCAATACCGGCTTCCTGGACCGCACCGGCGACGAGATCCACACGTCGATGGAAGCCGGCCCGATGGTGCGCAAGGGCGAGATGAAGACGCAGCCGTGGATCTCCGCGTACGAGCTGCGCAACGTGGACGTGGGGCTCGCCTGCGGCCTGGTCGGCCGCGCGCAGATCGGCAAGGGCATGTGGGCGATGCCGGACCTGATGGCCGCGATGCTCGAGCAGAAGATCGGCCACCCGCAGGCCGGGGCCAACTGCGCGTGGGTGCCCAGCCCGACCGCGGCCACGCTGCACGCCACGCACTACCACAAGGTCGACGTGCTCGCGCGCCAGGCGGCGATCGCCCGCGGCGGCCACCGCGGCGAGCTGTCGCACGTGCTGATGATCCCCGTCGCCAGGGACCCGAACTGGTCCGACGCGCAGCTCACCGCCGAGCTGGAGAACAACGCGCAGGGCATCCTCGGCTACGTCGTGCGCTGGGTCGACCAGGGCGTGGGCTGCTCGAAGGTGCCGGACATCAACAACGTCGGGCTGATGGAGGATCGCGCCACCTGCCGGATCTCGTCGCAACACATCGCCAACTGGCTGCACCACGGCGTCGTGACCGAGGCGCGGGTCATGGAGGTGATGAAGCGCATGGCCGCGGTCGTCGACCGCCAGAACGCCGGCGACCCCGTCTATCGGCCGATGGCGCCAGCCTTCGACGACTTCGCGTTCAAGGCCGCATGCGACCTGGTGTTCAAGGGCACGAAACAGCCGTCGGGCTACACCGAACCGGTGCTGCACGCGCGGCGACTGCAGCTGAAGGCGTCGCTCGCCTGAGGATGCGGTCAGCATGCACTATGCAGGTGGTCGGCGAGCCGAGTTGCCAGGGCCACGATCGTCAGGGTCGGGTTGGCATAGCCGGCGGTCGGGAAGACCGACGCACCCGCCACATAGAGATTGTCGACGCCGTGAACCAGGCTGTCGGAATCCACGACCCCAAAGTGCGGATCCCGCGCCATCCGGGTCGTACCTGCATGATGATGTGCGTTGGGATCCGGCGTGCGGCTGCCGATCAGCTCTACCTTTCCCAAGGCCGCTGACTCGAGTTCGGAGATCACGATCGACCGGACCGTGTCGAGCGTTGTCTGTGCATGTGCGCCCCACGACCAGTGCAGCCGTGCACGAGGCACCCCGAGCGCGTCCCGCTCCGCCGATAGCGTGATCCGGTTCTCGGGATCGGGCTGTTGCTCCAAATTCATCAACAATCGGAATGCGTCGAAGTAGCGACTCGGATCGGGCATCGCCGACCACCCATAGCCCCCCCTCGGCGTGTCGAGTCTCATGCGTCGCAGGGTTCTGCGCCCGACACCGACAGGCCGCTCGCGAGGCAGCAGCGT
>CAYGZN010000144.1:0-7556 GCA_964354355.1 uncultured Burkholderiaceae bacterium
GCTCGTAGCCACCCTTGAGCGACACGAACGCCTTGACCACCTCGCCCACCACCGGGTCGGGCTTGCCGATCACACCGGCCTCGGCCACCGCCGGGTGCTCCATCAGCACGCTCTCGACCTCGAACGGGCCGATCAGGTGGCCGGCCGACTTGATCACGTCGTCGGCACGCCCGACGAACCAGAAGTAGCCGTCGGCATCGCGCCGCGCGAGGTCGCCGGTCAGGTACCACTCGCCGGCGAAGCACTTGCGATAGCGCGCCTCGTTGTTCAGGTAGCCGCGGAACATCGACGGCCAGCCGGCGCGCAGCGCCAGCTCGCCCTCGACGTCGGGCTGCTCGATCACGCGAACGTTCGGTGGCTCGTCCTCGGCTTCCAGGTGCTCGACGACGACGGCGTCGATGCCGGGCAGCGGCCGGCCCATCGAGCCGGGCTTGATGTCGAACGCCGGCGTGTTCGCGATCATGATGCCGCCGGTCTCGGTCTGCCACCAGTTGTCGTGGATCGGCAGGCCGAGCACTTCCTTGCCCCACCACACCGCCTCGGGGTTCAGCGGCTCGCCCACGCTGGCCACGAAGCGCAGCGCCGGGTAGCGGTGGCCGCGCGCCAGGTCCGCGCCCGCCTTCATCAGCATCCGGATGGCGGTCGGCGCGGTGTACCAGACGGTGATGCGCTCCTCCTCGAGCAGGCTGTACCAGCGCTCGGCGTCGAACTCCTCGCGGTCGACCAGCGACGTGACCCCGTGCAGCAGCGGCGCGATGATCCCGTACGAGGTGCCCGTCACCCAACCCGGGTCGGCGGTGCACCAGTAGCGGTCGTCGGGGTGCAGGTCCAGCGCGAACCGGCCGGTCGAGTGGTGCGTGACCACGGCGCCGTGCACGTGGATCGCCCCCTTGGGCGTGCCGGTCGTGCCGCTGGTGAAGTGCAGCAGCGACGGGTCGTCGGGCGTGGTCGGCACCACGGCGAACGTGTCGGATGCGCCGGCCATCAGCGTCGCCAAGTCCAGCGTGTCGGGCTCGGCCGTCACGCCGCCCTCCTCGGCCACCAGCAGCACGTGCCGCAGCGTCGGCATCTGGCTGCGCAGCTTCTGCACCTTGCGCCGGTACAGCACGTCGGTGGTGACCAGCACCCGGCCCTCGCCCAGGTTCACGCGGGTGGCGATCGGCTCGGGCCCGAATGCCGAGAACAGCGGCGTGACGACGGTGCCGTTCTTCAGGCTGCCCAGCACCGCGACGTAGAGCTCCGGAATCCGCCCGGCCAGCACGAAGAGCCGGTCGCCCTTGCCGATGCCCAGATCGCGCAGCACGTTGGCAAACCGGCTGGTCAGCCGGGACAGCTCGCCGTAGCTGATGTCCAGCGGCGCCGCGCCGCGCGATACGAACCGCAGCGCGGTGCGCGTCTGCAGCGGCCCGCTGGCGTGGCGATCGACGGCCTCGAATGCGATGTTCAGGCCGCCGCCGGGCAGCCCAGCCAGCGCGTCGCGCGCGGTGTCCCACGAATACCCGCGCCGCGTGGCCTCGTAGTCCGACAGGTTGGGCTCGACGCGCAGGTCGCGAGCAGTCTTGGCAATGACGGGGGGTCTTTCCATCGATGGCTCCTGCCCGGCAATCTAGCAAGCCATGCCGCGGGGCCATTGAGCCAGATCAACGGTCGGGGCCAGTCCTGCGTGCGGCGCTGGGGCCAGCCGGCGCCGCGGTCGCCCGGCGCTGCGGTCAGCCGGCGCGCAGGTCGCGTTGCGCCAGCGCGATCAGGGCGCCCAGCGCCAGCACGGCGGCCGAGGCGGTCAGCCCCGGGCGCAACGAACCCATTGCATCGGCGACCCAGCCGGTGGCGACCGGGCCGGCGATCTGGCTCGCTGCGAACGCGACGGTGAAGGTCGCCATCGCCGAACCCCACGCGGGCCGGGGCAGCGCGTGCTTGATCAGGCTGCTGACGGCCGACGGCGCGCTGAACATCGCCAGCCCGAACAGCGCCGCCGATGCCAGCATCGTGATCGTGCCCGCCGACACCATCGGCAGCGCGGCACCGGTGGCCAGCACGGCCATCACCGCCGCCAGCGGGCGCCCGCCCGGCCAGCGCTCGCACGGGCCGGCCCAGACCGCCGGCGCCAGCAGCGTGGCCAGCCCCAGCACCGACCAGACGGCCACGACCTCGCCGGTGCCGGCGCCGTTGTCGCGCATCCACGCGATGACGAACGTCATGTAGCCGATGTACCCGAGCCCGAAGCACACGTACGACAGGAACTGCGCCCAGAACGGTGCGAAGCGCCAGGCGGCGCTGCCCGACGCGGCACCGGGCTCCTGGATCTGCCACGCCGCCCACAGGCTGGCCACCGTCATCGCCAGGCTCGCCCAGCCCATCGCGCGCCACACGCCGGGCCACGCCGCGTCGCCCCCTTCGGCCAGCGCCAGCGGGATCGCGACGCCGCACAGCATCAGGCCGATGCCGCCGCCGGCGAAGTAGATGGCGATCGTCGTGGTCGCGCGCTGGAGCTGGCCCGGAAACACATTGCCCGACAGTGCACCGCCGCACACGAACACCATCGCGCCGCCGATGCCCGAGGCCACGCGCGCGGCCGACAGCAGACCCAGGTCGCGGGTCAGGCCGGTGGCCAGCAGCGCCAGCGCGGTCAGCACCATGCCGGCGGCGAACAGCACGCGGTTGCCGGTGCGTGCGACCACGGCCCGCGTCAGCAGCGCGCCCAGCAGGTAACCGATCGCGTTCGCCGTGTTCAGCGCACCCGCCTGCGAATAGTTCAGCTGCAGGTCCGTGCGCATCGCCGGCAGCACCAGCGCGTACGCGAAGCGTGCGAACGAGTTGGAGACGGTCGGCCCGAACGACAGCAGGAAGGCGATCAGCAAGCCGCGTGCCACGTTCCCTACGGGCGCCCCATTGCCATGCGACCAACCGCGTGCCGCATCCCGGCACGGTCGCCAGGTTCCTGTCTGCTCACCGATGTCTCCTGGTCGCGTGTCGGGGTCGTCGTGGAAGTTCCGCAGACGCGTGCCGCGCGCGCGGTGTCGCGATCGTCGTCGCCACCGGGTGCTCCGGTGGCTCGTGCAAATCTATTGGCATCGACGACCGGTGTCAAAGGGATCCCGATCGCAGCTTCCGATGCGGCAAGGTATATTGCCGACGACACGGCCGACCGGACGACCTCCGCATGAGCATCGAGACGCCCTTCTCGCAGGCCGCCGCCACGGTCCGCCCCGACTGGATCGACTACAACGGCCACATGAACGTCGGCTACTACCACGTGGCCTTCGACAGCGCGGCGGAGCCCTTCTTCGAGTGGCTGGGCCTGACGCCGGCGCTGCGCGCGCGGCACCATTCGTCGACCTTCGCGCTGGAGTCGCACCTGCACTTCCTGCGCGAGGTGAAGGCCGGCGACCCGATTCGCTTCGAGGCGCGCCTGATCGATGCGGACAGCAAGCGCATCCACTTCTACCAGGAGATGTTCCACGCGCGCGACGGCTATCTGGCCGCGACCTGCGAGTCGCTCAGCGTGCACATGGACATGCGCCAGCGGCGCAGCGCACCGATGCCCCAGGCGCTGGGCGAGCGCCTCGCGCAGGTCCTGCAGGCGCACCGCGCCCTGCCCCGTCCCTGGCAGGTCGGCCACGTGATCGGTACACGGCCGCCCCGCTGACAAACCCCCGAGAACCCATGCTCACATTCCTGCCCGCACCGGTTCGTGGCGCCCTCGCGTTCACGATGCTGGTGGTCAACACGCTGTTCTGGTGCAGCCTGCTGTTCGCAGCCGCCCTGGTCAAGGTCGCCCTGCCGATTCACGCGGTGCGGGTCGTCGTCGACCCGCTGCTCAACGGGATCGCCACGCGCTGGATCGCCGGCAACAGCGGCTGGATGCGCCTGACGCAGCGCACCGACTGGGACGTCGAGGGCCTCGAGCAGTTCCAGTACCAGGGCTGGTACATGGTCAACTGCAACCACCAGAGCTGGGTCGACATCTTCGTGCTCCAGCACCTGTTCAATCGCCGGATCCCGATGCTCAAGTTCTTCCTCAAGCAGCAGCTGATCTACGTTCCGGTGATGGGGCTGGCGTGGTGGGCGCTCGACTTTCCGTTCATGCGCCGGCACTCGGACCAGTACCTGCTCAAGCATCCCGAGAAGCGGCTGGAGGACATCGAGACCACGCGCCGCGCGTGCCGCAAGTTCGCGGTGGTGCCGACCAGCGTGATGAACTTCGTCGAAGGCACGCGCTTCACGAAGGCCAAGCACCAACGGCAGCGCTCGCCATACGTGCACCTGCTGCGACCGAAGGCCGGTGGACTGGCGCTGGCCCTGAACGCCCTGGGCGATCGCTTCGACTCGCTGATCGACGTGACGATCGTCTATCCGCAGGGCGCGCCGACCTTCTGGCAGTTCCTGCGCGGCGACGTCAGGCGCGTGATCGTGCGCGCCGCGCGCCAGCCGATCCCGGCCGAGTTCAGCGCCGGCGACTACGCGGGCGACCCGGCCTTTCGAAAGCGCATACAGCACTGGCTGCAGGCGATGTGGTCGGACAAGGACCGCCAGATCGACGCGCTGCTGGCTGCCGACCGGGGCGCGCCGCGGGCCTGAGGGTCGCGTTACGCGTGCGCGCGGCGTGGCCGGCTCAGGCGTCGCGCACGCCCGGCACGCCGCCCGCTGCGGGTGCGCCCGCCTCGCGCGCCCGCTGGCGCTCGCGGTGGACCAGGTACAGCCCGGCACCGATGAGCAGCGCGATGCCGGCCCAGGCCAGCGCGTTCGGCACGTCGCCCCAGACCACGTAGCCGATCAACAGCGCCCACAGCAGACCCGTGTAGCGAAACGGCGCGATCACGGAGAACTCGCCGCGTCGGGTGGCCAGGATGATCAGCGTGTACGCCGCGGCCAGGAAGCCGGCCGCCAGCGCGAGCACGGCCAGCTCGGACACGCCGAACGGCTGCCAGCCCTGCACCAGCGACAGCAGCCCGGCCAGCGCCGTGACGGCCACCGCGGTCGCGACCGTGACCCCGATCGAGGCGATGCCCGGCGGGATGCGGCGCGTGACGAGGTCTCGCACCGCGTGCAGCAGCGTCGCCACCAGGCACACCAGCGCGTAGGCATTGAAGCCGTCTGCGCGCGGCTGCACCACCAGCACCACGCCGAGAAAGCCGGTTGCGATCGCCCACCAGCGCCGCGCATCGACGCGTTCACCGAACAGCGGCACCGCCAGCAGCGCGATGAACAGCGGCGAGGCCATGTTGATAGCGGTGGCGTTGGCGATCGGCAGGTGAAACAGCGCGACCAGGTAGAACAGCGTGGCGGCCGCGTCGACGAGCGCCCGCACCGCGACCCAGCCGCGCGCGAGCTCGCGCGGGCGCACGCCGATGCGCATCGCGCGGGCCACGCCCAGCGCCAGCAGCGACGCCATCACGCCGCGCAGGAAGATCAGCTGCGCCGCGGGCATTGCCTGGCTCGCGTACTTGACCAGCGCATCGTTGGCGATGAAGCACGCCATCGCCGCGATCATCAGCTGGATGCCGCGGCGATTGGCGTGGATCGGCACGGCGACCGGCGCAGCGACGGGTGGCGGGCTCATGGGGCGCCGGATGACGTGGGGCGCCGAGTGTAGCAAGCCGGCGACCCTGTCGAGCCGCCGGCCGCCGGCCGCCGGCCGTTTCCGATTATCCTTCGGGGTACGCAACCCGTTCATTCGCACGCGACAGAGGAAACCCCGCACGATGGGACTGTTCCGAAGAAAGGGCCCGGTGGTGTTCGAGCCCCGCGGCTATACCGGCAGTCGTTCGCGATGGCGCGTGCCGCGCTGGCTCGTGATCCTGCTGGCGGGCGTCGCACTGGGTGCCGGCGGCCTGTGGCTGGTGCAGGAGCGCTACGGACCCAAGCGGCTCAGCCCGCAGGAAGCCCGCGAGCTGCAGGAGCGCGTCGTTCAACTCGATGGCGAACGCACCAAGCTGCAGGCTGACCTCGATGCGAGCACCACGCAGCTGCAGGGCACGCGCGCCGAGAACCGCACGCTGGCGGCCGAGCTGGCCGCGGTGCGCCAGACCGCCGAGCGCCAGCAGAAGGACCTGGCGCTGTTCGACCACGTGCTCCCGCCGGACCCGCGCGGCGGCCCGATCGGCGTGCGCGCCGCACGTTTCGACCCCGACCCGTCGCAGCTGCTCTACCACGTGCTGCTGACCAGCGAGCGTCCGGGCAGCAAGCCGTTCAAGGGCGTGATGGACTTCGTCGTGCTGGGTGCGCGTGCAACCGGGCGCGAGGAGTCGATCACGCTGACGGCCGTGCCGGTGGGCTTCGACGCCTATCAGCACGTGCAGGGCAGATCGGCGCTGCCGGCCGGGTTCGTGCCGCGCCAGATCACGGTGCGGGTGCTCGACGCCCCGGGCGGGCGGGTGCTCGCGATGCGCGTCTACAACGTGCGCTGAACGGGGCCGGCTCGCGGCCCTGTCGCGGGGTCCGCCGCGGGCGGTCAGAACCCCGCGAGCACGACCTTGCCCAGCGTCTGCCCCGATTCGACCTGCGCGTGCGCCGCGCGCAGATGGGCCGCGTCGATCGGCCCGAGCGTGGTGGTGTGCGTCGTGCGGATCAGGCCGTCGTCGACCAGCGCGGCGACCTCGTTCAGCAGCCTGCCCTGGGCGGCCATGTCCGGGGTCTCGAACCCGGAGCGCGCGAACATGGCTTCCCAGTGCAGCGACGCGCAGCGCGCCTTGAGCAGGCGCACGTCGATGGGCTCCGGGTCGTCGATCACGCAGATGCGGCCCTGCGGCGCGACCGACCGGGCCAGCTCGGCGAAATGAACGTGGGTGTGCGAGACACTGAAGATCGCCTCGACCCAGCGAATTCCGGCCTCGGCGAGCGCCTGGGAGATCGGCCGCGCGTGGTCGATGACCAGGTCGGCGCCCAGGCGCAGCGCGTGTGCGCGGCTCTCGGCGCGCGAGGCCGTCGCGACGATGCGCATCGCGGTCAGCCGGCGCGCCAGCTGGATCGCGATCGAACCCACGCCGCCCGCACCGGCGGTGATCAGCAGCGTGCCCGGGTTGGCGGGCCGGCCGATCTGCAGACCCAGGCGGTCGAACAGCGCCTCCCACGCGGTGATCGTCGTCAGCGGCATCGCGGCGGCCCGTGCGAAGTCCAGCGTGCGGGGCTTGTGCCCGACGATCCGTTCGTCGACCAGGTGGAGTTCGGCGTTGGTGCCGGGCCGGGCGCGCGAGCCCGCATACCAGACTTCGTCGCCGGGCTTGAACAGGCTCACCTGCGCGCCGACCGACTCGACCACGCCGGCGGCGTCGAAGCCCAGCACGCGCGCCTCGCCGGCCGGCGGCACCACGGCGCGGCGCTGCTTGGTGTCGACCGGGTTGACCGACACCGCGCGCACGCCGACCAGCAGGTCGCGCGGCCCCGGCACGGGCCGCGGCAGCTCGAGGTCGACCAGCGCCTGCGGGTCCGAGACGGGCAGGCAGGCGCGGTATCCGACGGCCTTCAGCTACTGCCCTTCGAGAAAGCTCTTGAGCTTGTCGGCCCGGCTCGGGTGGCGCAGCTTGCGCAGCGCCTTGGCCTCGATCTGGCGGATGCGC
>CAYGZN010000145.1:0-7474 GCA_964354355.1 uncultured Burkholderiaceae bacterium
GAAGGCCGTGGCGCCGTCCCCGACACGCTTCTTCAGCAGATCGGCGCCGTCGACCGCATGCCCCCCGGCGGACAATGCGCGGAGCCTGCTTTCCAGGCGCTTGACCTCCGGGGCGCTGGTCTTCGCCCACAACGAGTAGACGCCTTCGATCAGCAGGAAGATCGCCGTGAAGCCCACGACCAGCGCCAGAACGTATCCCCAGTCCATGATCGCCCCCGTCTACTCGTAGACCCTGGACGGATCGAAGAGTTCCTCCGGGATCGCTATGCCGTAGGCCTTGATCCGCTCGAGAAACTTCGGCCGCACCCCGGTGGCTCGGAACCGTCCGGTCACGTTGCCGTCCTTGTCGATGCCGGTCTGCTGGAAGCAGAAGATCTCCTGCATCGTGACGATCTCGCCCTCCATGCCGGTGATCTCCTGCAGGCTGACCACCTTGCGACGGCCGTCCGACAGGCGTGCGACCTGGACCACCGCATTGAGCGCCGAGCTGATCTGCTGGCGCATTGCCTTGGGTGGCAGCTGCAGCCCCGCCATGCCGAGCATGTTCTCGATCCGGGTCAGCGCATCGCGCGGCGCGTTCGCGTGAACCGTCACCATCGAGCCCTCGTGGCCGGTGTTCATGGCCTGCAGCATGTCCAGCGCCTCCGGCCCGCGGACCTCGCCCAGGATGATCCGATCGGGGCGCATGCGCAGGCTGTTCCTGACGAGCGCACGTTGCGTGACCTCGCCCTTTCCCTCGATGTTGGGCGGGCGGGTCTCGAGCCGTACCACGTGCGGCTGTTGCAGCTGGAGTTCGGCCGCGTCCTCGATCGTCACGATGCGTTCACGCGCCGGGATGTATCCCGACAGCACGTTGAGCAGCGTCGTCTTGCCGCTGCCGGTGCCGCCGGAGATCACGGTATTCAGGCGCGCCTTGACCATCGCGCCGAAGAGCTCGGCCAGCTCGGGCGTCAGGCTGCGATTGCGGACCAGGTCGTCCATCTTGAGCGGCACGACCGCGAAGCGCCGGATCGACAGGATCGGTCCGTCGATCGCAAGCGGCGGGATGATCGCGTTGACGCGCGAGCCATCCGGCAGGCGCGCGTCGACCATCGGGCTCGATTCGTCGATGCGCCGACCCAGGCGCGACACGATCTTGTCGATGACCTTCATCAGGTGCTGGTCGCTGTCGAAGCGGATGGGCGTCTGCTCGAGCTTGCCGTAACGTTCGACGTAGACCTGCTTGTGGGTGTTGACCAGGATGTCGGAAACCGTCGGGTCGCCGAGCAGCGGCTCGATCGGACCCAGTCCCAGCACCTCGTTCTGGATGTCCTGCACCACCTGCTTGCGCTCGGCGGCATTCATCGCGAGGCCGGCCTCGCCGATCAGCCGTTCGACCAGGACCCTGAGCTCGTCGCGCAGACGATCGGGGGCCAGCGAACCCATGACGTCCAGGTCGATCCGGTCGAGCAGTTGCCGGTGCAGATCGCCGCGCAGACCCCGGTAGGTCGATGCCGACTGCTCCCCGCCGGTCGGTGCCGCCCCGGCCGGCGGTACCACCTGGATCTGGCTCAGTTTCTCTCGCAAAGACATCTCGACGACTCCTCAGCGCGGGTGTGTTCTACGGATGGCAGGGGTGTTGCATCGGCTCGAGGATGCGGGATTCAAGCTCGGGCCCCGGCGAACAGTCGCGACCAGGCGCCGCCTTTGCGCTCGGCCTGCGGTGCGAGCCCGTCGGCCAGCAGGCCGATGGCCCGCGAAACGGTGTCCTTGGGCGCGGACTTCAGGATCGGAATCCCGTGGTTGATCGAGTAGGCGACTGCCTTGTAGCTGTTCGGCACCTCGGCGGCGATCGGCAGGCCGAGGGTTCGCTGGGCCTCCGCAGCGCCGATGTCGCCGCCCTTTTCGGCGCGGTTGACGACGACGCGAACCCGGTCGCGTGGATAGCCGAGGTTGCCGAGCAGGTCCAACACGCGCCGGCCGTCGTGCAGAAACGGCAGCGTCGTCTGCAGCACCAAGTAGATGGCTTCGACTTGGTCGAGTGCCTTGACGCTGGCCGCCTCGAACACCCGACCGACGTCGATGATCACGAACTCGAACTGCTGCTGCGCGACCTGCAGGATCCGCTCGATCGCCTCGGGACGGACGTCGATTGCCGCCTCGGGCGATTCGGGGGCGGCCAGCACCCACAGATTCGGTTCGGCGGCCAGCATGCTGGCCTCGAGGAAGGCGCCGTCGATCCGATTGACCTCGCGCGCCAGGTCGGCCACGGTGTGCTGCGGTCGATCGGCGGAAACAAACAGCGCGCAGTCGCCGAAGTGCAGATTCAAGTCGATCAAAGCTGTGCGGTGACCTCGGACAGCCAGCGCGTGGGCGAGGTTGGCAGCCAGGAAGGTGGCGCCGCTGCCCCCCTTGGCCGGCACGAAGGCCAGCAGCCGCCCCTGGGTTGCCGGGCGCCGCAGGGCCGAAAGCCGCTGCAGGTGGCGGTCGAAGGCGACTTTCAGCTCGCCGTTGGCCAGCGGCTTCGCGACCACTTCGCGAACGCCCGCCCGCATCGCACGCATCAGGAAGTCGGGCGAAGGTTCTGGCGTGGCCAGGATCAGCGCCGTCGCGGGTGCGGTGGCCATCGCACGTTCCAGCGTCGACAGGTCGGCCGCATCGATCCGCAGGAGATCGGCAAGAACGAGGTCGGGACGCTTCTGCGAGACCTCCTGGTTCAGTTCCGCCAATCCGCCGAGGACCGAGGACACTTCGATCTGGGGATCCGCGTGCGGAACCATCGCCGACAGCGCCGACAACTCGGGCGCTGAAGCGGCAACTAGGGTGACCTTGATCGACATTGGGTTTCCGTCTCGGGCCGATTGGGCCGGTAGGGTCAGGCGGCGCCGACTCAGCGGCTGTTGGTGGTGTCGCCGAGCGAACCACCGATGCCCAGCACGTTGAACGTGCGCGGCGGCTGCTTGAAGCTGTTCTGGTAGCGGTCGATCGCGTTCTTGGCCGACTCCCCGTCGATGTCGCGGATCGGGTCGGTGTTGAGGCCCGCCTGCGGATCGAGCGTCTGGGCGGTCAAGGCGGCCCGGACCGCATTGCCGAACGCCGCGTCCAGCACGGGCGTCGGCGACGGGAACAGTGCCGGCATGCTGGAGCAGCCGGCGGTTGAAACCAGCAGCCCAAGGCCGGCGGTCAGCAGTGTCTGTCGAATCGTGTTCATCGCTTCACCTCACTTGACTTGAAAGCCGCCGGCGGCAGGCGGCGCCGGCCCGCGGTCGACTGCGGGCGGCGCAGGCAGGCGCTTGTCTGCCGGCACGTCGGGACTGCCGGAACCTTCCATCTGCCCGTTCAGGAAGAACTCGGCGCGACTGGGCGGCACGAATGCGTCCGTCGGCAGCTGGTACCCTGGGGCCAGGGGCTTGACCAGCCGCGGGGTGACGATGAACATCAGCTCCGTGCGATCGTTCTTGAACTCGCTCGAGCGGAACAGCGCGCCCAGGATCGGGATCTCGCCCAGCACCGGAAAGCGCCGGATCGTCTCTTCCACGTTGTTCTGGATCAATCCCGCAATCGCCAGGCTCTGCCCGTCGAGCAACTGCACGGTCGTTTCGGCGCGGCGAACCGTGAGGCTGGGCAGCACCGAAACGGCGCCGTTGACCGTCACGAACGGCGAGCCGGTCCGGCTGAGTTCGGATACTTCGGGTGCGATCTTGAGGTTGATGCGTCCGCCGTCGAGGACGGTCGGCATGAACTTCAGCCCGACGCCGTAGTCCTTCTCCTCCAGGGTGATGACAGGAGCGCCCAGGGCTCCGGCCGCCTGCGAGACCGGAATGAAGATCTTGCCGCCCGCCAGGAAGCTTGCCTCCTGGCCGCTGATCGCGACGATGTTCGGCTCGGCCAGGATCTTGATCAGCCCGTCCTTGCGCTCGGCGTCGATCTGAACCGTGTCGTTGCCGCGCGTTGCGAAGAGCGTCGGTGCCAGCTTGCCGAGCAGGTCGGAGACGATGCCGTAGCTGAAGCTGCCGTTGGTCTTCGACAGGTTGAGCTGGACCCCGAGTTTGTCGAGCAGGGTCTTGTTGACTTCCGCGACCTTGACCTCGATGACTACCTGCTGCGGCTGAAGCACGCGCAGCAGATTCACGACGCGCGGCTCGTTGTCCCGCCGCGAGCCCTGTCCGCCCGCCTGCGTCTGCCCGACCTGGATCGCCTGACCTTGCTGGGCCTGGGGAACCCCGGCCTGCACCGCGAGGTTCAGGCCGCGGGAGTACGCGCGGATGAACGACTCGGCCACCTGGACCGCGTATTCGGCTTTCAGCGCGCTGGTCACGGAGCCTGTCAGCACCAGCGAGTCGGCAGCCGACTGGACCTGGATTCCGGTTTCTTCGGGAAGCACTGTCTTGAGTTGCTGCTGCAGGGCCGCCGGGTCCACGCTGACGCTGACGTCGATGATCGTGGTGGGGCCACCCTTGCGCCACATCATCACGTTGGTCGACCCGAAATTCTTGCCGAGCAGGTAGAGTTCGCGCGAGCTGATCAGTGTGACGTCGGCCACCGCGGGGTTGCCCACCGAGATCCGGTCGATCGGTCCGGGCAACCGGAGCAGCGTCGACTTCCCGACCGCGAGGTTCATGCTGGGACCCACTTCGGCCGGACCCGAATCCGCGCTGGCCGATCCGTTGGCGAGCGTCGTGGCGACCGGACCTGCCTGCTGCCCAGCGGCGGCGGGCGTCGGCTTCGCGGCACCCTTGGCCGCCGGCGTGGCGGTAGTGCCCTTGATCGTCGCAGGCGCTGCAGGTGTCTGGGCCTGCGCCGAACCGAGCGTGGCCACGGCAATCGTCGACGCGGTCAATGCGGCCTGCAGCAGCGCCCGATGGGGCGCTCGCCCGGTGATTTCAGTTTCGCGATTCATTCGTCTCTCCAGTGCATTCGAGTATCGTTCGACCGCGGTCGGCGTTCAGTGACGTATTGACCACCGGCTACAATTCGCTGCTCGATCGGGACACGCCTCGGATCACTTCCACCCTGGCCCGGTCGTCGGTCGGCGCGGGCGTCGCCGCTGCCACGACCGGGGGTGGGCGCGGCGCCGACGTGCGTTTGACCGGGGCAGTGGGCTTGGCCGTGGCGACCGCGGCCGGCGCCGGCGCGGCTGCCGGCTCGCGCAGCAGTTCCGCCTTGCGGATGCCGTCGGTGTTGATCGCGTCGCGGTCGACCTGGTTGCGCAGCACCAGCGACAGGCTGCCCACGCTGCGCGACAGATCGACGCGCTCGGCCTGCTCGGGGGTGACCTCGAGCGTCACGGCGTTGACGACCTTGGGCTTGGTCTCGTCCCGGCCCGCTTCCTGGGCCACTGCGAGCACCAGGATCCGCTCCAGCACGATCTTGGACACCGGCCGGTCCTTGTCGTCCTGCATGCTGACCAGCACGTCGACGTAGTTGCCGGGCAGCGCGAACCCGGCTACACCGATGACCTCGTTGACCTTGACGGTGATCGCGCGCTTGCCCTGGCCGATGACGGCGCTCAGCCCGCCCTTCGTGCCCACCGGAGCAAGCTTGGCGTCCAGGACCGCTTCGCCGCGAAGCAGGTTGGTCACCGGCACACGGCCCTCGAGTGCCTTGACGTCGGTGAAAGCGCCGTCCGGCACGGAGCCCGAGCTCCACGGAATCGCCTGCAGCATCCCGGCGTTCAAGGGCTGACCCAGGTCGACGTCGCGCGAGGCGACGACGATCTGGGCGCCGGGAGCGGTGGCCCGCTCGTTCAGCCAGCGGCCGGCCAGCACCACGGCTGCCACGCCGGCGACCAGCGACAGCAGTAGCATCAGGATTGCGCGCGAGTTTCTCATGGGACCTCCTAACGATCGTTACCTTGTTGCGAATCGGATTGAGCGGGTGCCGGCTTGCGCAGCCCGGGTCGGCGCCGGGGCGATGCCGCGCCGCCCGTTTCCGAGGCGCGGATTTCCTGGTCGGCCGCGAAGTACAGCTGCCACGACCACCGCAGGTTCTCGGGCGTCAGCTCGGCAGCCGTGCCCTCGTAGATGGCCAGGTCGACGAGCTTCTGCACCAGGTCGGCCGGGTAGGCCGGCAGCAGCGGCGTGGCGGTTGCCTTGTGCAGGTCCTCTATCAGGAAGCGCTCGATTGCGGCGTCGCTGTCCAGCCCGGCACGTGCGCAGGCCAGCCGGAACACGCGCAGGTACTCGGCTTCGGACATCGGCGCCAGGCGGATCTTGTAGCCCAGCCTGCGAACGAAGGCTGGGTCGGCCAGGCTCGAAGGCGTCAGGTTCGACGAGAAGATCACCGCCACGTCGAAGGGCACCTGGCACTTCGTGCCGGTGTGCAGCGCCAGGTAGTCGACCTTCCGGTCGAGCGGAACGATCCAGCGATTCAGGATCGCGTGCGCGGAACTGCGCTGACGACCCAGGTCGTCGAAGATCAACATGCCGTTGTTGGCCTTGAGCTGGGCCGGCGCGCGGTAGTAGCGCGTGACCGGATCCAGCTCCAGGTCCATCATCGACAGGGTCAGTTCGCCGCCCAACTGCACCACCGGCCGGCGGCACAGCATCCAGCGCGCGTCCGAGCCCCGGGCACGATCGAGCGACCGCGCGGGACCGCTGTCGCCTTCGACCCGCTGGTGCACGGCCGGGTCGTAGACCTGGATGATTTCGCCGTCGACCGTGATGGCGTGGGGAATCCACACGTTCCCGCGTGCGACCCGGACCAGGTGCTCGGCCAGGCAGGTCTTGCCCGAGCCGCTGGGCCCGTACAGGAAGAGCGGCCGCCAGGAGTTCATCGCAGCACCCAGTTGCAGCACGAGCTGGTCGTTGACGACCAGTGGCGCGAGCGCCTCGCGCAACGCCGACTCGGGGACGCGCTGGCCCTGGAGCTGCTGGCGCTCCACCTGCCCGAGGTATTCGTCCAGCGAAACGGGTGCCGGCCCGACGTACTGGTTGCGGTCCATCGCATCGCCGGCGCGGGCACGTCCGGCGTCCGTGAGCACGTAGGCCACGTCGGCATCGAAGCTGCCCCGGCGCGGCACTTCCACCAGGCGCTCGGTCCGCATGAATCCCAGCAACGGTTCGATCAACGGCACCGGAAGCGCCGTGCGTGTTCCCAGGTCGTAGACCGACTGGTCGCCCGCACGCAACAGGTGCTTGAGCAGCAGATCGACGACCAGAGACGGACTCAGGCCGGTCGACTCGAGCGACACCGGTGATGCCGGCGTGACGGGCGTCCTCGACATCGGCTCCGACGCGGCAATGCCGTCGTCTTGACTCAATGAACGTTGCAGGCTCACGTTGACCTCACCCCTTCGTCAGGCCGCCCACGGCGGCAACGCTGCGAACATCGACATCAGTGCATAGGCGACCGCACCGCCCGAGATCGCAAACGCATAGGGCAGTCGATCGGCGGTGTCGGTCTTCGGGTCGAAGCTGGGCCCGGCCACCCCGATCGAACGCGCGGCGGCACCTGCGACGATCAGCCTGAGGTTCGCTACGAGCGCGGCGCGCCG
>CAYGZN010000146.1:0-7418 GCA_964354355.1 uncultured Burkholderiaceae bacterium
GTGTCCGCGTCCTCGCTCAAGACCTTGCTGTCCCGGCGCCGGCCCGGCGAGCGGATCCGCCTGCACGCGTTCCGGCGAGACGAACTGATGGACTTCGACGTGCGCCTGGACGAGCCGGCGCGAACCGAGGCGACGCTGCGGCGTCGACCGGGCCGGCACGCGCTGCGGCTCGGCTGGCTCGGGCGCTGACCCCGCACGCGGCCGGCGCACGCGCCGCAAGTGTTACGATTCGCCCCATCGCGCGGTTCCCTGCGGGTGCTGTCGCGGCATGTCGGGCCGTGCGTCCCATGACCTGCCGTCCACCTGCAGGACGCCCTCGGACGCAGCGGGCCTCCGTTCAGCCATCCTCGTGCAGACTCACTCCGAATTCCCCTTCGTGCGCCGACTGTCGGTGGTCGTGCCGGTGCGCAACGAGGCCGACAACATCGTGCCGCTGATCGAGGAGATCGACGCGGCCCTGCGCACACGCGTGGACTACGAGATCGTCTACGTCGACGACGGCAGCACCGACGAGACGCTCGCGCGGCTGCGCGCCGCCCAGGTCGGCCGCGCGCACCTGAAGGTGGTCCGGCATCACCGCAGCTGCGGCCAGAGCACCGCCGTGCGAAGCGGCGTGAAGGCGGCCGGCGGCGACTGGATCGCGACGCTCGACGGCGACGGCCAGAACGACCCGGCGGACATCCCCGAGCTGCTGGCGGTGTTCGCGGACCCGGCGCGTGCGGACGGGGTGGAGCTGGTCGGGGGCAACCGCCGGGGTCGCCGGCGTGACACCTGGATCAAGCGCGTGTCCTCGGTGATCGCCAACGGCGTGCGCGGACGGATGCTGCGCGACGACACGCCGGACACGGGGTGCGGGCTGAAGCTGATCCGCCGCGACGTGTTCCTGGACCTGCCCTACTTCGACCACATGCACCGATTCCTGCCGGCGCTGGTGCAGCGTCGCGGCGGCCAGGTCGTCTCGGTGAGCGTGCGCCATCGCGAGCGCACGCGCGGCAAATCCAACTACGGCACGCTCGACAGGCTGATGGTCGGCATCGTCGACCTGTTCGGCGTGATGTGGCTGATACGTCGGGCCAAACGACCCGAGATCGTCGAGGGCCCGCACGATGCGTGACGGTTGGGGCCGCTGATGGACCACGGCCTAGGCTACTTCCTGGGGCACCTGATCGAGCAGCTCAGGAACTGGTACAGCAACCTGCCCGCGACCGAGATCGCGTGGCTCGCGTTCGGGCTGGCCGGCCAGGCGCTGTTCATGATGCGGTTCATCGTGCAGTGGATCCACAGCGAGCGTCACCAGAAGAGCGTGATCCCGGTGAGCTTCTGGTACCTGAGCCTGCTGGGCGGCCTGTCGGTGCTGGCCTACGGCGTGCACCGCGCAGACCCGGTGATCATCATGGGCCAGCTGCCGGGCACGATCGTCTACACGCGCAACCTGATGCTGATCCGCCGCGAACGACACCGCGCGGCGCAGCAGGCATCGGGCCGCCCCGCGGGCGAACCGTGAGAACCGGGCCGATGCCCGCGCGGCTGGCGATCCCGCTGGTGCTGGCGTGGGTGGTGATCGCCGGGGTGTCGCTCGCGACCCACACGCTGATGCCGGTCGACGAGACCCGCTACGCGACGGTCGCCTGGAACATGTGGTGGCGCGGCGACTTCCTGGTGCCGTGGCTCAACGACGTGCCGTACCACCACAAGCCGCCGCTGCTGTTCTGGGCCATCCACGCAGGCTGGGCCGTGACGGGTGTCAACGAGTGGTGGCCCCGGACTGCACCGGGCCTGTTCGGCCTGGCGGCGGTCTTCATGTCCTGGCACCTCGCGCGCCGGCTGTGGCCGCAGGACGAGCTGGCGGCCCGACTGACGCCGGTGGTGCTGCTGGGCTGCCTGTGGTGGGCGCTGTTCGCATCGGCGACGATGTTCGACATGCTGGTCGCGTGCTTCACCGTGCTGGGCATGATCGGCGTTGTGAACGCCGCGCAGGGCCGCCTGCTGCAGGGCTTCGCGCTGGTGGGCGTCGCGCTCGGGCTCGGGCTGCTGTCCAAGGGTCCGACGATCCTGCTGCAGGTCCTTCCGGCAGCGGTGCTGGCACCGTGGTGGGCCGACCGGCGCCCGGCGCCCGGCTGGGGCCGATGGTACGTGGCGGTGCTGCTGTCGGTGCTGCTGGGCGCGGCCATCATCCTGGCGTGGGCGATCCCGGCGGCGATCCGCGGCGGACCCGAGTACACGCGGATGATCTTCTGGGGTCAGACCGCCAACCGGATGGTGCAGTCGTTCGCGCACCGCGAGCCGGCGTGGTGGTACGTGGCGCTGGCCCCGGTCATGGTCTTCCCGTGGCTGTTCTGGCCGCCGGCGCTGCGCGCGCTGGCCCGGACCCGTCGCCACCTGGACAACGGACTGCGCTTCTGCCTGGCGTGGAGCGTGCCCGTGTTCGTCGCGTTCTCGGCGATCAGCGGCAAGCAGGCGCACTACCTGCTGCCGCTGCTGCCCGCCTTCGCGCTGCTGCTGGCGCGGATGCTGTCGCGCACGTCCGGCACCGTGTCACGGATCAGCCAGGTCCCCGTGGCGCTGGTGCTGGTCGGTTTCGGCATCGCGATCGGCTTCGCGGGGGCGCTGGCACCGCGCTTCGGAGGCGCCGCGTGGATCTCGGCGGTTCCGATCTACGGTGGCGCCGCGATGGCCGCATGGGGGCTGTTCCTGCTGCTGCCCGCCCGCCAGCGACTGGAACGCGCGGTCGCCGTCCTGGCCGGCGCCAGCATCGTGACCGTGTTCACCGCCGACTTCGCGGTGATTCGCGTCGCCGCCGACGCCTACGACCAGCGCCCGATCGCACGTTACCTGCAGTCGCTCGAGGCGGGCCAGGTGCCGGTGGCGCACCTGGGCAAGTACCATGGCCAGTTCCAGTTCCACGGACGGCTGCGGCGCACGCCCGAGGTCGTCGACGCCGATCGGATCGAGCAGTGGTTCGCGGCCCACCCCGACGGCCGGCTGATCGCTTACTTCCGCAAGCTGCCCGCAAACGCTCACCCCGAATTCACGCAGGGCTTTGCGGGGCGCCGCGTGGCGGTGTTCGACCGGGCCGGCTGGGCGAGCGCGGGCCGGCCCGAAGCGGACAGCGGCCGCAGCTCGGACGACTGACGGCGCCGGGCGCACGCGTGACGCACTCCGCACGATCGGCGTCGAGCTGGGACGTGCTCGTCATCGGCGGCGGCAACGCCGCGCTGTGTGCCGCGCTGACTGCGCGGGAGGCGGGCGCATCCGTGCTGCTGCTCGAAGCCGCGCCGCAGGACTGGCGTGGCGGGAACTCCAGCCACACGCGCAACCTGCGCTGCATGCACGATGCGCCGCAGGACGTGCTGACGCAGACCTACCCCGAGGAGGAATTCTGGCAGGACCTGCTCAAGGTCACCGGTGGCCGGACCGACGAAGCGCTGGCGCGGCTCGTGATCCGCGAGTCGTCGCGCTGTCGCGACTGGATGCGCCGGCACGGCGTGCACTTCCAGCCGTCGCTGTCGGGCACGCTGCACCTGTCGCGCACCAACGCGTTCTTCATGGGGGGCGGCAAGGCGCTGGTCAACGCGTACTATCGCAGCGCGCAGGCAATGGGGGTGGCGGTTCGATACGGCGCGCCCGTGGATCGGCTCGAGCTCGACGGCGGGCGCTTCGTCGCCGCGTTCGTGGGCGACGAGCGGATCGCCGCGCGCAGCTGCGTCGTGGCCAGCGGGGGCTTCGAGTCGAACCGCGAATGGCTGCGCGAGGCGTGGGGGCGCAACGAGCGCGGCGAGTGGCCCGCCGACCGGTTCGCGATCCGCGGCACGCGGTTCAACCAGGGCGTGCTGCTGCGCGCGCTACTCGACGGCGGCGCCGACCCGGTTGGGGACCCGACCCAGGCGCACATGGTCGCAATCGACGACCGCGCCCCGCTGTACGACGGCGGCATCTGCACGCGGGTCGACTGCGTGTCGCTGGGCATCGTGGTCAACCGAGACGGGCAGCGGTTCTACGACGAGGGCGAGGATTTCTGGCCCAAGCGCTACGCGATCTGGGGTCGGCTGGTGGCCCAGCAGCCGGGGCAGATCGCCCACTGCGTGATCGACGCCAAGGCGGTGGGCCGCTTCATGCCGCCGGTCTTTCCCGGTGCGCGCGCCGACACGCTCGAGGACCTGGCGCGCCAGCTCGCCGTGCCCGAGGCCGCCCTGGTGCGGACGGTGCGCGAATTCAACGCGGCCTGCCGTGTCGGCCGCTTCGACCACGCGGTGCTCGACGACTGCCACACCGACGGACTGACGCCGGGCAAGACCCACTGGGCCCGGCCGATCGACACCCCGCCCTTGCACGGCTACACGCTCAAGCCCGGCGTGACGTTCACGTATCTCGGTGTGCGCGTCGACGACCGCGCGGCCGTGCAGTTCGCCGGCGCGCCGAGCGCCAACCTGTTCGCCGCCGGCGAGGTGATGGCCGGCAACGTGCTGGGCCAGGGCTACACCGCCGGCGTCGGCATGACCATCGGCACCGTGTTCGGGCGCATCGCCGGGGCGTCGGCGGCCGCGTCGGCCACCGCACCGACCGCCCCCGCAACCGTGGCGACCGAAGGCACCGGGCAGCAGCCTCGTCATGTCGCCGCTTGACGCGCTGACCCGGCAGGCGCAAGCGCTGGCCGTCGGCGCGCCGCTGCCGAGCGCCGCCGAGGACGAGGTGGCACGCCAGCTGCAGATCTGCAACGCGTGCCGCTACTGCGAAGGCTTCTGTGCCGTGTTTCCGGCGATGGCGCGCCGGCTCGAGTTCCCCAAGGCCGACCTGCACTACCTCGCCAACCTGTGCCACAACTGCGGCGCGTGCCTGCACGCCTGCCAGTACGCGCCCCCGCACGAGTTCGGCGTCGACGTGCCCCGGGCGATGGCGGCGCTGCGCGCACAGACCTACGCCGACTACGCGTGGCCAGCCGGATTCGGCAGGCTCTACGAGCGCAATGGCCTGACGGTGGCGCTGGCGCTGGCGGCGGGCCTGGCGCTGTTCATGGCGCTGGTGCTGCACGCGAACGGCTCGCTGTGGCCGGCGACGGGGGGGGACTTCTACGCGATCCTGCCGCATCGCCTGATGGTCGCACTGTTCGCGCCGGTCTTCGCGTTCGCGCTGGCGGCGCTCGGTCTGGGGGTCGCGCGGTTCTGGCGCGACGTGTCGCCCGGGGGCGGATCGGTCGGCGCCGCCACCGAGGCGGCGACGAACGTGCTCGCGCTGCGGTATCTGGACGGCGGCCACGGCGAGGGCTGCCCCAACGAGGACGACCGCTGGACGCTGGCACGCCGGCGCCTGCACCACTTCACGTTCTACGGCTTCGCGCTGTGCTTCGCGGCGACCACCGTGGCGACGGTCTACCACTACGGATTGGGCTGGAGCGCGCCGTATGCGTGGACGAGCGCGCCCAAGCTGCTCGGGCTCGCGGGCGGCGTCGGGCTGCTGATCGGGACGGCCGGGCTGTGGCGGCTGCGCCGCCGCCGGCACCCGCAGCACGGCGACGGCGCGCAGGCGCAGATGGACCTCGGCTTCATCGCGCTGCTGTTCCTGACCGCCGTCACCGGCCTTGCGCTGGCGGCATTTCGCGACACGCCGGCGCTGGCGCTGCTGCTGTCCGTGCACCTCGGTGCGGTGATGGCGTTCTTTGCGACGATGCCCTACGGGAAGTTCGCGCACGGCGTCTATCGCAGCGCGGCGCTGCTGAAGTGGGCGATCGAACGCCGGCAGCCGAGTGGGCTCGGCATCGGCTCGGAATGAGCGAGCCGCCGGAATCGCAGCGCGCGGCTCAGCCGCCGAACAGCGCGTGCAGCGCCGCGCCCGGGTCCGGCGCGCGCATGAACGCCTCGCCGACCAGGAACGCGTGGACCCCGGCGTCGCGCATCCGGCGCACGTCGGCAGGACCGAGAATGCCGCTCTCGGTCACGACCAGCCGATCGGACGGGACGCGCGCAAGCTGTGACAGCGTCGTGTCCAGCGACACCTCGAAGCTGCGCAGGTCGCGGTTGTTGATGCCCAGCAGCGGCGTGCGCAGCGCCAGGGCCCGGTCCAGCTCCTTGCCCCCGTGGACTTCGACCAGCACGTCCATGCCCAGGCCGAGCGCGCAGTCCTCGAGCTCGGCCAGCCGCGCGTCGTCGAGCGCGGCCACGATCAGCAGCACGCAGTCGGCACCCCAGCAGCGCGCCTCGTAGACCTGGTACGGGTCGACCAGGAAGTCCTTGCGCAGCACCGGCAGCGCGCACGCGTCGCGCGCGGCGCGAAGGTAGTCGGGCGAGCCCTGGAAGAACTGCACGTCGGTGAGCACCGACAGGCAGGCGGCGCCGCCGCGCTCGTAGCTGGCCGCGATCGCCGGTGGGTCGAAGTGCTCGCGCAGCACCCCCTTGCTCGGGCTGGCCTTCTTAACCTCGGCGATCACCGCGGCGCGGCCCCCGGCGATCTTCGCGCGCAGCGCAGCCTCGAAGCCGCGCGGCCGCAGGCGTCCATCGGTCGTCGCGCAGGCCGCCTCCGCCTCGCGGCGGATGTCGGCCAGGCCGCGTCGCGACCGCGCGGCCTCGACCTCCTGCGCCTTGACCTGCAGGATGCGCTGCAGAACGTCGGACATCGCGCCCCGCTACGCCGGCTGCGCGAAGCGGCGCGTGTAGGTCACGAACTCGTCCAGCTTGGCGCGGGCCGCGCCCGAGGCGATCACGCCGCGCGCCATCTCGATGCCGTCGGGGATCGTGTCGACGAGATTGGCGGCGTACAGGGCCGCCCCCGAATTGAGCACGACGATCTCGCGCGGCGTGCCCACGACATTGTCGAGCGCCTCGAGCAGCATCGCCTTCGACTCGATCGCATCGGCCACCTTCAGGCCGCGATTCGACACCATCGACATCCCGAAGTCCTCGGGGTGGATCTCGTACTCGCGCACCTCGCCGTTGCGCAGTTCGCCGACCAGCGTGGCCGCGCCCAACGAGACCTCGTCCATGCCGTCCTTGCCGTAGACGACCAGCACGTGGTCGGCGCCCAGGCGCTGCATCACGCGCACCTGGATGCCGACCAGGTCCGGATGGAACACGCCCATCAGCGTGTTGGGGGCGCTGGCCGGGTTCGTCAGCGGCCCCAGGATGTTGAAGATCGTGCGCACGCCCAGCTCGCGGCGCACCGGCGCGACGTTCTTCATCGCCGGGTGGTGGTTGGGCGCGAACATGAAGCCGATGCCGGTCGCCTCGATGCACTCGGCGACCTGCGGCGAGGTCAGCATGATGTGCGCGCCCAGCGCCTCGAGCACGTCGGCGGCGCCCGACTTGGACGACACGCCGCGATTGCCGTGCTTGGCCACGGTCGCGCCGGCGGCCGCGGCGACGAACATCGAGGCCGTCGAGATGTTGAACGTGTGCGACGCGTCGCCGCCGGTGCCCACGATGTCCACG